>DATBEA010000548.1:0-12133 GCA_036276215.1 Usitatibacter sp. | reverse complement strand
CGAAGATCTGGCCCACCAGCCCCTGCGTGAGCGGCACCGTCGAAAGCCAAAGGATGCCCATGCAGAACGCGAAGAGGTAGAGCGTCAACGGCACCTTGGGCGCGGCGAGCAGCAAGATGATGAGCACCGAGCGAAGGCCGTAGATCCAGGTGAGGATCCACTTCTTGCTCACGCGCCCGCCCAGCCACCCCGCGCCGAACGAGCCGAAGATGTTGCCGAAGCCGATGAGCGCGAGCGCCGTCATGCCGACCGCCGGCGAGAGCCCCGCGTCCTGCACGTAGCTCGGCAGGTGCAGCGCGATGAAGGCGGTGTGCACGCCGCAGACGAAGTAGCTCCAGAAGAGGAAATGGAACGAGCGCTGGCCGAACGCCTCTCCGATGGCCTGCGCGGCGGTCTGCTGCGCCGTGGTGGTGGCGCGGTTCGCGATCTTTCCGGCGAGGCCCGCGGACAGCGGGACGATCAGCGCCGCGGTGAGGGCGAGGATCATCAAGGCGTTGAACCAGCCGATCCCCGAGATGAGCGCCTGGCCGTACGGGACCATCGCGAACTGCCCGAACGATCCCCCGGCGCCGACGATGCCCAGCGCCACGCTGCGCTTCTCGGCGGAAACGAGCTTCGCGACCACGCCCATCACCACGCCGAAGGTCGTGCCCGAAAGCGCGAGGCCCATGATCAGGCCCGCGGAAAAGTCGAGCGCCAGCGGCGTGGCCGAAAGCGCCATCAGCACGAGCCCGGCGACGTACGCCGCGGCGCTCGCGATCAGGACGCGCGCCGCCCCGTAGCGGTCGGCGATGGCGCCCGCGAACGGCACGAACGCGCCCCACAGCAGGTTCTGCAGCGCGATGGCGAAGGCGAACTCGTCGCGAGTCCAGCCGTGCGCCAGGGTCATGGGCGGCAGGAGGAGACCCATGCACTGGCGCACGCCCATGGCGAGCGTGAGCGTGAGGGCGCCGCAGATGAGGACGGTCCGCGTGGTCTTCATGGCGCCAAGGTTACTCGAAGCCCCCGCGCCGGGCGAACGAGTTGGGTGCATCGGCCCCATGAGCCCCGCGCATGCACGAAAGGGCCAAAGCATGGAAGAATGCGCGCAGGCGCCGCGCGAGCGACGGACGTGACAAACCGTAACAGGACGAAAGGCCGCTTTCATTGTGTCGTCCGCACCCCGCGGGCACACTCCGGGCACAGGATGAGACTTCAAGGTAAATGGTGGATCTTGGCGGCGGCGATCACGCTCGCCGTTCCGGACGCGCTGGCGGTCTGCCACTGGGAGTGGCTTTGCAACGGCGAGGGCACGTGCAAGCAGATGCCCGTGTGCGACACGCTCTACGACAACCCGCCGCCGCGCCCCGACATGACGATTCCCACGCCCCCCATCCGCATGCGTCCCCACGCCCTTCCCAAGACGATGGGCGACAACATCACCTGCGAGCACGTGATGCGCCAGACCAAGGCGGGCAACTGGCAATGGGACGAGGCGTGCTTCTGCAGCGACGTCGCGAAGTCGAAGGATCCCGACGCGCCGATGTCGAACATCGTGCGCTGCACCCCGCCCTGGAAGGAATAGCTACCGGAGCCGCCGGGGAGTGAACTCCTCCTCGATGTGCTCGCGGTAGTAGCTCGCGGGCGTGGGCGAATTCATGAGCCGGCGGTAGACCTCGGGGGCGATGTTCGAGTACTCGAACGTCCCGGCCGTGGTTTCCACCACGAGCTTGCGGTCGCGCTCGTCGTAACCGGCGGCCTTCAGCCCGGCCGCGTTGAGGCGCTTCATCTCCATCAGGCCTCCTGCGGGGTCGCGAGCGCCGCGATCTCCTCGCGATGCCCGCGGTCGTGGTCCTCGATCATCGCCACGAGGCCGGCGAGCGTGATGCGCTCGCCGCCGAAGGTGGCCTCGCGGGCCGCATCATGGGCGTCCATCGGCTCCAGCAGCGCCACGAGTTCCGCGCGCGCCGCCGCGAAATCACGCGCTGCCGCCCGCGCATCCTGCGAGGGATAGTTGCGCGCCTGCGCCACCGCGTCGCCGTCGAACCCTTCGAGGGCGGGGGACTCTTCGGCGAAGATTCGGCGGATCCGCACGAGGTAGCCTTCGCGCTCGAGGTCGCGCAGGTGACAGGCCTGCTCGCGAAGCGAGAAGGTGCCGCCGGGCCCGCGCTTGCCGAGCGCCTCGGTGCCGGCCGCTTCGATCGCCTGCTGGACGAAGCGCGGCATCGCGCGGACCGCGTCGGGCACGCGCATCAATGCCCTCCCGCCGAGGCGCCCCACAACTCCTTCAGCCTCGCGTCGCGCCCGCACCCGGTGCGGTACACCTGGTAGCGCACCGGGTTCTTCTTGTAGTAGTCCTGGTGATAGTCCTCGGCCGGATAGAAGGGCCCGGCCATGGTGATCTCGGTCACGATGGGCGCCTTGAAGGGCTTTTCCTTCTCGATCTTCGCGCGCGAGGCCTCGGCCGCCTTCCGCTGCGCCTCGTCGTGGTAGAAGATCGCGGTCCGGTACTGGCTGCCCGCGTCGCAGAACTGGCGATCCCGGGTGGTGGGATCGACGCTGTGCCAGTAGACGTCGAGGAGCTTCTCGTAGCTCACCTTCTTCGGGTCGTAGATCACCTCGACGGATTCCGCGTGTCCGGTGGTCCCCGACGAGACGTCGTGGTACGAGGGGTTCACGGTCTTTCCGCCCGTGTAGCCGGAGACCGTCGCGGTCACGCCCGGGACCTTGTCGAAGTCGGACTCGACGCACCAGAAGCAGCCCCCGGCGAAGGTGGCCACCGCCTGGCCCGGCGGGACTTCCGGGGCGGCGCCCCACGCGGCGTTGGCGGCGAAAAGCAGGATCGGGATCAGTCGGCGCATGGTTTTCCTCGGGATGATTGTCTCACTGGGTCGTACGCATCGAGGTGGCATTACGGATTCATTCCGGGCCCCAAAGCCAGGCCGCCCCGCGCACGCCGCTCGAATCGCCGTGGGCGGGAGGCGCCAGGCGCGTTCGCACCTCGTCGGAGAACACGTGCGCGCCCCAAAGCCGCGGCACGCGATCGTACAGCATGCCGACGGACGAGAGGCCCCCGCCCAGCACGACCACGCCGGGATCGAGGATGTTGATCACGGATGCGAGGGAGCGCGCGAGGCGCTGCGCATACCGGTCGAGGCTCGCCGTGCACGCCGGATCGCCCGAGGAGGCGCGCGCGGCGATTGCCGCCGCATCGAGGCGCTCCCCCGCGATTCGGGCATGGTCGGCGGCAAGGCCCGGCCCCGAGAGGTACGTCTCGATGCATCCGCGGCGGCCGCAATAGCACGCGGGAAGCGGATGGTCCTCGTCGCGCGGCGAGGGAAGCGGGTTGTGGCCCCATTCGCCCGCGATGGCGTTGGCGCCGTCCACCGCGCGGCGCTCCACCACGACGCCACCGCCCACGCCCGTGCCCAGGATCACGCCGAACACGACGCGCTCGCCCTTCCCGGCGCCATCCACCGCCTCGGAAAGGGCGAAGCAGTTGGCATCGTTCGCCAAGCGCACCTCGCGGCCCAGCGCGCTTTCCAGGTCCTGCCGCAGCGGCTGGCCGTTCAGACACGTGGAGTTGGCGTTCTTGATGCGTCCGCTGGCGAGCGAGATCGCACCCGGGGTCGCGACGCCGACGTGGGCGCGCCCGGCGGTTTCACTCTCGAGGAATGCCACGAGGCCGGCGATCGCATCCACGGTGGCACGGTACTGGCCCTCGGGCGTGGCAACGCGTCGGCGGGCGACGATGGCGCCTGCCGGGTCGAGCACGGCCGCTTCGATCTTCGTGCCGCCCAGGTCCACCCCGATGCGAAAGCTCATAACCGGCCGAATTCCGTTGGCGCCGCATGGCGACAAGGCAATTATGGCGCCCGCAACGACTAACGCGAGGATCGAGGTCGTCGTGGTCGACGATCGCCGCGGCAGCGGCTAGAGCAGGCGCGCGCTCACCTCGCGGTCGAATGCGTTCGCGTAGTCCTCCGTAGCGACCAGCTCGAACTTGGGCGTCTCGGGCAGGCGCGGCGCCGCAGCGGCGGCAGCGGCCACGCGTTCCGCCTCGGCGTCCACCCGCTTCGCTTCCAGGATCTCGAAGCCGGCGAGCGCCCAGCCGCGGCCCTTGCGTTGCACGCGGTTGAACTGCAGCGTGAAGCGATCTTCTCCGAGCGTTGCCTCGTGCGAGCCTGTTTCGTTGAGGAGCTTCTCGTGCACCAGGAAGGCGTCCTTCGCGCCCGAGCCGTCGCCGCCCGGCACGTAGATGAAGAGCTCGTCGTCGTCGGGGCGGTTCTGGCGCTGGGTGCGCGAGAGCGTGAGCGCCTGCGGCGTGCTGGAGAGGGAGCGCACGCCGATCACGACCATGCCCTCGTGCTGGCCGGGAACGCGACGCGCGACGCGCCCGAGGACGCAGGGCTCCTCCTCGGAGAGGCGGATTCCGACCAGGTCGCCCACGCCGATCCCGAAGGCGTCCTTGTCGCTCGCCTCCAGGCCGTATCCCGTCTCGCTCACGTCGGTGAGGCGAAGGAAGCGGCGCGGCGATTCGAACTCGTCGAGGAACTGCACCTGGCGGATGCGCTGCGTATCGGTGAGGGTCTTCTTCGCGACGAGGACGTGCGAGGGCGTGGTGGGCGTGAGCGCATCGAGGCCGCGCACGAGGATCTCCGAAAGGCCCACCCACACCTCGACCGGTCCGCCGGCCGCGGCGCGGCGTTGCACGCGCGGCTCGCTGTCGCCTTGCGGCGCCTCGAAGACCGCGCGCAGGTGCTCGAGCACGGCGACGTGCTCCTCGACGCGGAAGTCGGAGGCCACGCCGAGCGAGGGCACGATGCGCCCGCGATGGAATTCCTTGATGACTTCGCGGCGCCGCGCTTCGAGCGGTGCGATGCGAAGGTAGAGCGTGGGGCCGTCGTCCAGGCGGCGCCCCGTGCGCAGCCCGCCCTTGCCGTCCAGGTCCGCGCGGAACACCGGCTCGTCGGGCCACACGGCGCAGCCCTTGACCGACGGCATCCACTCCCACAGCCACGCGTCGAGCACCTCGATCTGCTGGCGCGTGAGGTTGCCTCCCGCGAAACGGTCGAGGAGGAGCGTGCGAAGGAAGAGCCCCTCGACCGTCGCGGAGCGCTTGCGGCCGTCGAGGCGGACTTCGCACACCTCGAGGTTGCGGCTGGTCTCCATGGCGAGGCGCATGAGCCAATGCATCCACGCGTAGTCGTAAGCCTGGCGGCGGCCGACGACCCACTTGGCCGCCTCGCCCCAGTGCAGGAAGGCGAGGCCCACGAGGCGCACGGTGCGCGTATCGTCGCTGCCGATGCGCCGCTCGAAGAGGTCGGCGCCGCGGCGCGCCATCTCGGCGAGCTCGCAATGCTGGTCGTAGATCCACGCGGACAGCTCGCGGTCGTCGGGCTTCCAGCACAGCGCCGATCCCAGCAGCTCGGGCTTCGCCTTGAAGACCCCGGCGTCGAAATCGGCCTCGAGCTTGGTGAAGGCCTCGAAGGACCTGTCGGGCGCCACGTCGGTGAACATGGCGCGCACGGCGTTGCGCGCGCGCTCGAAGTCGGCGCGGCCCTCGGAACGCTGGAATTGCGGCACGATCTTCATGCGCGGGACTCCCCTTGGCGACGCTTCATGAGCCGGTGGAAGTCGGATGCGAGCACTTCCGCGGTGAGGTCCCAGCTCGCCTGGATCCAGTTGGGCAGGTCGGGCCACGGGCCGTAATGCTCGTGGCCGCGCGGGCCGGCCTTCTGGCCGAAGAGGCCTTCGCGCGGGGCGATGGCGTGCCCCAGGCGCGCGACCTCGGCCCACTCGCCGCTCGCGCCGTGCAGGGCGCGGAAGGCGCGCGCGCACTCGACGAAGCGGGCGGCGTCGCGCGAAAGGAAGAGGATCTCGAGCTGTGCGAGCCACAGCGCTTCGGCGCGCGAATCCTGCTCGATCGCCATGTCGAGGAGCTCGAGCGCGGCGTCGAGCTGGCCGTCCTCGAAGTAGAGGCGGGCGCACTTCACCACGCGTTCGGGATTCTCGAGGTCGGAGGCGCTGCGCGCCACGCCCGGGAAGCGGGCACCGATGTAGCGGTCGCGGATGCGGCGGGTGCGCGCGCCCGTGCCGCATGCGTCGTCCATCGCGCCCACGCTGTCCGGCGCGTTGGCGGCCGGCGATTGCGCCGCGCTGGCGCCGCGCCCATCGCCTTCCCATTCGATGGGGGCGAGGTCCACGGGCGCCTTGCGCGTCGCGGCGAGGAGCTTGTCGAAGTCCACGGCCCCGGCTTTGCCCGGACGCGCGGGGGCGGCCGTGGGCTTCACGCCGATGCTGGGCTCGATGCGGCGTGCCGCGGGCTTCGCGGCGCGCTCGAGGTCCCGGCGCTTGAAGATCGGCGGAACGCCGAAGAAGATCGAAGCGGATGTGCGCAGGCTGATGGACATTTTTTTGACTCCTCGTTGCACCCTCGCCGCGTGCGGCGCGGGGTATTGCGAACTGGTCCTAGCGGCTGCTCGCGACCCGGTTGGGCGTGTTGCCGCGGGCGACGACGCTGCCCTTCATCACGGTGGTCGCGCCGCTCGCGGTCCGGATCTCGCCGCCGATGAGCGCCGCCTGGATCTGCTCGGCGTTGGGCTTGGTGATGCCAAGCCGCGAGAGCGAGTGCTGCGCGCCGGAAAGCGCCGAGCTCACGCCGCCGTAGCTCATGGCCGACGCGGGCGTGAAGCCGGCGATGCTCACGCTGCGGTCGCGCCCGTTGGTCACGATGGTGACCGGCGCGCCGTTGCGCAGGCCCGCCACCAGCGATTCGGCGTTGGAATGGCCGCCGGCCCACTCGGCGTATTCGCTCGAGAGGCGCGAGGCTTCAGTGGGCGGCGCGGACGCGGCCATGGCGGTGGCGGCGAAGGCGAGCGAGGCGGCAAGGGAGGCTGCGAGCGTCGTGCGATACGTCTTCATTGGGGGTCTCCTTCAGGTTGGCTCCACTATGCGTGGCGAGACCTCCACGCATCAGTCGGCTGCGTCCGAAGGTGGATTAAGTAAATCCCGAGAGCACGAGTCGGTCATGGCCTACCGCGCGCACTAGGCGTGTGAAGCCGACAGGAGCGTGCGCGCGACCCGCGTGTTCCTTTCGGACTACGCTTTTCGCGGCGATCGATGAACGGGGGGCTTTTCGCGCCGCAGGATTGGCGAACGCGCGGACTATGGTCCGGTTGGCGCCGAGCCTGCGCGCCGGATCAGTCTCCGGCGAGGCCCGGATGGAAGTCGAGGATGGACTCGACCCACGAGGCGACCTTGAGCGCGTGCTCGTCCTCGCGGTATCGCCCGACTATCTGGAGCCCGATCGGCAGGTGCCGCGGGCCGAAGCCGATGGGAAGCGTGACGGCCGGCATTCCGGCCTGCGTCCACAGCGAGCAGAAGGTCGCGTCGCCGGTGCTCGCGATGCCTTCGGGCGCCTCGCCCGGCGCGGGGATCGTCGCGATCGCGTCGCTGCGCTCGAAGACGCCGTCGAGCCACTCGCGGTACTCGTCGCGCCGGGCCTTCGCGCGCGCGTACTGTTCCGGCGTCACGCGGTGGCCCATGTCGAGCACCTCGATCAGGTGCGGCGAGAGGCGGATCCGGTGGCGCGATTCGATCGAGGCGAAGCTCTTCACCGCCTCGCGCGCCATGAGCACCATCACGTTGTCCCAGGCGGAATCGAAGAGCTTGGGCAGGTTCACCTCGCGGATCGACGCGCCCGCCGCGCGAAGTTTCTCGATCGCCGAGTCGAACTGCTGGCGCTGGGGATCGGAGGCGAGGTGCCACTTGGGCGTGCGCACGATGGCGATCCTGGGCGGGGCCGCGAGCGGCTCGAGCGGCACGTGCAGGGTCTTCTCGGGCCCCTTGCAGACCGTGGACTCGTCGCGCGGGTCCGGGCCCATGAGGCAGGCGCCGAACCACGCGGCGTCGGCCACCGAGCGCGCGAAGACGCCCACGGTATCCAGGGCCGGCGCGAAGGGATGGATGCCCGTGCGCGAAATGGCGCCGTGCGAGGGCTTGTAGCCCACGACGCCGCAGAAGGCCGCGGGACGGATGACGCTCCCCAGGGTCTGGGTGCCGACGGCGACGGGCACGAACCCGGCCGCGACCGCGGCCGCCGAGCCGCTCGACGAGCCGCCGGGCGAATAGGCCGTGTTCCACGGGTTTCGCGTCTTGCCCGGCTGGCGGTAGGCAAGCTCGGTCGTGACGGTCTTGCCCATCACGAGGCCGCCCAGGGCCTCGAGGCGCCGGACGATCCACGCCGAATGCGTGGGCACGTTGCCCGCGAAGATGCGGGTGCCGTAGCGCGTGGGGATGCCCCGCGTCGCGATGATGTCCTTCACGCCCACCGGGATCCCGAAGAGCGGGAGGTCCTGCAGGATGCCGCCGGCGCGCTCCTCGGCCTCGGCCATGGCCCGGGACGGATCGAACCACTCCCAGGCCTGGACGCGGGCCTCCAGTGCGGCGATGCGCTGGGAGCACGACGCGACATAATCCTGTACCGTGCCGCGGCCTTCACGGTATGCGCGCAGGGTGTCCAGGAGCCCGAGGGGATAAAGGTCCATTTTTTTAATTAGTTACCACGTCCGCCGGCGTGCGGCGTCCGAGAGGACCGCTATTTTGCCGTCCCGTGCGGTGGATTACTAGGGACTTAAGGGCGCAATGCGGCCAGGAGGGCGCCGACCCCGGCCAGGGCGACCTGCTCGTCGTCCGTGGCCCGGACCCCCGAAACCCCCACGGCGCCCACGATCGCGCCGTCCACCTCGATGGGCACCCCGCCCTGAAGCGCGGCCATTCCCTGGGTGATGGAAAGGAACGCGAAGCGCCCCTTGTTCACGGACTCCTCGAGAAGCCGTGTCGGCCGCTTCCACGCCACCGCGGCGCGCGCTTTTTCCACCGCGGTGTCCACGCTGGACCATTGGGCGCCGTCCAGCCTCGCCAGCGCGATCGCATGGCCGCCCTCGTCCACCACGGCGATCACCACGCGCCACTGGTTGCGCAGCGCCTCGGCTTCGGCGGCGGCGATCGCCACGCGGGCGGCTTCGAGGGTGAGGAGCTTCTTTTGCGGAAGGTCGAGGGCCATGGCGGGCGAGCCTAGCACGCTAGGGAACCCGGTAGCCGCGCGAGATGAACGCCTCGCGGGCGCGCGGCGAGGCCAGCGCTTCGAGGAACGCGGCGGCGGCCTCGGGATGCTTCGCCTCGCGCATCCGGACGGCGGAATAGGTCGTGTCCTTCTGCAGTCCCGCCGGGAGCGGGCCCGCGATCACGACGCCCTCCACGGGCGCCATCTCCGTCAGGCTGTGCAGGACGAGCTCGACCTCGCCGCGCGCGACCTTCTCCGCGATATAGCCGCCCTCGCCCAGCGTGGCCTTCGCGCGCACGGCGTCGCGGATGCCCAGCCGGGGCAGCACGACTTCGTCCACGTGCTTGCCGCTCGTGCCGCGCGCCGGGTCCATGTAGGTGAGCGAATGCGCGGCGAGGAGCGTGGCCTTCAGCTTTTCCGGCGTCGAGATGTCCGGAACCACGGCGCCCTTGCGCACCGCGAGGCCGATGGAGACGATCGCGAGGTCGCGCCGCGTCGCGGAATCGACGAGTCCGTCGCGCTCGAGCGCGGGCAGCGCTTCGGCCGGCACGACGAGCACGTCGGGGCGTTCGCCCGCCGCCAAGCGCTTGGCGATCTCGCCCGCGGGCGCGTATTGAGCCTTCACGGCATGGCCGGTCTCGCGCTCCCACGGGGTGCTGGCGGCCTCCAGCGCGGACTTCACGGCGCCGCCCGCGAGCACGGAAATATTCTCCGCGTGACAGACGGTAACCGCCCACGCCGCGGCGGCGCACGCGAGCTGTGCGAAAATCGCGGCATGCGAACGACGACCGCGACGCGCCTGGGCTTCGGCGCCATCTTCGTGGCGTGCGCGGGATTGATCGCGCTCGCCCTCTATCTCCAGGAGCAGGAAGGCCTCGAGCCCTGCCCCATGTGCATCCTGCAGCGCTACGCGTTCGTGGTGCTGGCCATCGTGGCGCTCGCGGCGGCCGTCCACGGACCGCGCGCGATCGCGCTCAAGGTCTACGGGACGCTCTGCGTGCTCGTGGCCATCGCGGGCGCGGGCGTCGCGGCCCGTCATTCCTATATCCAGCATTTCCCCCCCAAGGTCGAATCGTGCGGCACGGACCTCGAATTCATCATAGGCACCTTTCCCCTTTCCCAGGCGCTGCCCAAGATCTTCGCGGGAAGCGGCAGCTGCTCGGCGGTGGACTGGAAGATGATGGGCCTGTCCATCCCGGAATGGGCGCTCGTCTGGTTCGTGATCTTCGCGGTGGCCTCCGCCTGGCTCGCGTTCCTGCGAAAGCCGCAATAAAAAAACGCCGCGGGCTTCGCGGCGTTTCTCGTTGAACGCTTCGCCAGCGAGCTTTACTTGGCGGGGGCGCCCGTGTTGTCGATCTTGAGGATCTTCATCGCCTCGCCCAGCTTGTCCACGGATTCCTGGTGCTTGCCGGCCTTGTGGGCGACTTCGCCCTCGGCGCGCAGCGTCTTCACCTTGGCCATGTCGGCTTCGGAAAGCTTCGGGTTCTTGGCGAGCGCCGCGTCGATCGCGGCCATGTCTTTGGGGCAATGGAAGGCGAAAGCGACGCTGGAAGCGAATAGCAGCGTGCCGGCCAGGGCGAGCATGCGTTTCATGGGTTCTCCCTTGTGGTTGTTGGACGCGCGGACGAATGGTACTGCAACGGGGCGAACACCGTCGCAGCGGCGCCTATTCCGCGCCGGCGGCGAGGCTGCGCAAGTCGCCCAGCGCCTCGCCCGCCAGCAGGCCGCCCGCCTCGGCGGCCAGGATGTCGGCGGCCACGTCGTCCGCGGAGCGCAGCGTCCCCTCCTCCTTCATCTGCCGGAAGCGCGCCACGTCGGCGAAATCCTCGGCGCTCGCGCCTCGCACGTGCTCCTGCATCCCCGTGTCGATCACGCCCGGGGCGAGGCTCACCGCCTCGATGGCGAGCCCCCGCGACTGGGCCTCGAGCGCCACCACGCGCGTGGCCATGTCCAGCCCGGCCTTCGCCGCGCAATAGGCGCTCCAGCCCGAGATCGGCCGCCGCCCCGCGCCCGAGGAGATGTTCACGATGCGCCGCAATCCGGCCACGCCTTCGGTGGCGCGCAGGAAGCCGCGCATGAGGAGCATCGGCGCCACGAGGTTCACGGCGAGGTTGCGCTCGAGCTCGGCCGCGTCGGTTCGCTCGAGGGGTGCGACCGGTTGCACCACGCCGGCGTTGTTCACGAGGACGGCCTTGTCGAAACGGCGGCCGCGAACGCGGGAGGCGATCTCGCCGCAGACACGATCGACCGCGCGCATGTCCGAGAGGTCGGCGGTGAACCGCACGCCGCCCGCGATGTCGCCCGCGGCCTCGCGCGACACCGCGATGAGCTCGTTGTCCTTGCCGCGCGCGATGAGCCGCGCGAGCGCCTCGCCCAGGCCGCGGCGGGTCCCCGTCACGATATAGAGGTTCATGGCCGATTATAGGATCGCGCGGGTATCATGGACCCGCGCATTTCCTGGAGGGGAAAATGAACGGACGATTCTGGCTTTCGGTCGTGGTCCTGTCGATCGTATCGATGCTGCTCGGCTTCCTGGTGCACGGCCTGTTGCTGGGCGGCGAGTATGCGAAGCTCGTTCCCAACATGTTCCGCACGCCGGAGGACTCGCAACACTACCTGCCCTTCATGATCGCGCAGAACATCCTCTTCGCGATCGGCTTCACGTGGATCTACCGGCACGGGCGCGAGAACGGCAGGCCCTGGCTGGGCCAGGGGCTGCGCTTCGGCGTCGCCGTCGCCGTGATGGCCACGGTCCCGACCTTCCTCATCTACTACGCGGTCCAGCCGACGCCGAGCGACCTCGTCGCGCAGCAGATCGCCTTCGGATCGATCGCGGTCATCGTCATGGGCATCGTCGCCGCCGCGGTGAACCGGGATCCCGCCCCGCCCCGTCCGTGACGTCGGGCGCCATCGTGGTGACGGGCGGCGCCCGCGGCATCGGCGCCGCCACCTGCCGGCTCGCCGCCGCGCGTGGTTACGCGGTGTGCGTGAACTACCTGAGCAATCGCGAAGCCGCCGGCGAGGTGGCCGGCGCGATCGAGGCGGGCGGCGGGCGCGCCATCGCGGTCGCGGGCGATGTCTCGAAGG
>DATBEA010000547.1:0-2671 GCA_036276215.1 Usitatibacter sp. | reverse complement strand
CGTGGAGAGCGGCCGTACGCGCGTGATGATGGACTGCGGCTTTTCCATCGCCGACACCAAGGCGCGCCTCGAGCGCGTGGGGCTCGAGCCCTCGGACGTCACCGCGATCGTGGTCACCCACGAGCACGACGACCACATCGGCGGCGTGGCGCGTTTCGCGATGCGCTACGCGATTCCGGTCTACCTCACCCGCGGCACGTCCCATTGGCTGCCGCCCGATTTCCCCGCCGTGCTCGCGCACTGCATCGAGTCCCACGCCCCCTTCGAGGTCGAGGCGCTCGCCATCGATCCCTTCCCGGTGCCGCACGACGCGAGGGAGCCCGTGCAGTACGTGTTTTCCGACGGCGACGCGCGCCTGGGCGTGGTGACGGACCTGGGCACGGTGACCCAACACGTGGTGGAGAAGCTCTCCGGATGCGAGGCCCTCGTGATCGAGTGCAACCACGACCTCGAGATGCTGATGGCGGGGCCTTACCCGGACGGCCTCAAGCGGCGCGTGGCGGGGCGTTTCGGGCACCTGTGCAACGCCGATGCCGGCCGCCTGGTGGCCGCGCTCGACAGGAGCCGCATGCGCCACCTCATCGCGGCGCACCTTTCCCGGCAGAACAACACGGCGGCGCTCGCCGGGGCCGCGGGCTGCGAGCCCGAATGGGTCGGCGTCGCGAGGCAGGAAGAGGGTTTCGGCTGGCGCGACGCCTAGCTCCACACGCGCGCGAGACGCGAGAAAAAAGCCGGCGCAGGCCGGCTTTTTTTCGTTTCTTGCGAGACCCCGTGCTTACTTCTTCGTGCTGTCGGAAGGCGGCGGCGTGGTGGTCGTGGTGGACGACGACGTGGTGGTCGACGACGTGGTGTCGGCCGGCGCGGTCGACGGGGCGGGCGTGACGACCGTGGTCGACGAGGTGGTCGTGTCGGCGGGCTTCACTTCAACCTTGGTGTTGGGCGCGGGCGTGACTTCGGTCTTGGTGCAGCCGACCACGCCGAAGGCGAGGAGGGCGGCCACGATGTAGGGCGATTTCATTGTTCGAGTTCCTTGGACAGTGGTTGTTTGATTGCGGCGATGGCCGCTCCGGGATCGTGCATGCGTCCCTTTGATGCGGGAATGGCGACGCCAGTTCCCGACCACGCGGCCCTTGCCAGCGCGCGATTATATACGGATGTTGCTGCGGCGCATCAAAGGCCGAGCGTGGTCGCCGAGACGGCGGGCTCGGTGAGCTCCCAGATCTCCTCGAAGCGCTGCGCGAGCGGCAGCGCGTCCTGCGGCGAGTGGATCGCGACGATGGCGCGCGGCTGCTCGATGTGCAGCTGGTGCCACACGCTGTGGTCGTCGGCGACGACGAAGGGGTCCATGGCGATGCGCGCCTGGGCGAGCGTGCGGTGGATCTCGATGCTCATCGGGAACTGGCGAAGCAGGGCGAGGAGGCGCGGCGCGTCGCGCTCCAGCCCGTCGGTCTCGTGCAGCGCGACGAGGAGGCGATGGGCGCGGCCGGCCACCAGGAACTCGCGCAGGCGCTCGGCGCGTCCCGGCGCATTGAAGCCGCGACCGGCGAGGCTCGCGTCGAAGACGCGGATGGTGCGCTGCGCCACGGCGATCACCTCGTCGATCGCCGCGAGCGATTCGCCGATCCCCGAAAGGGGCCGGTATCCCGGCGTGGGCGTGCTCGCCTCGGTCATGCTTGCCTCCCTATCCTCACGAATCCCCTCCCGTGCCAGGCGTGCGCGAGGTCCCAAAACTCGCGCGGCGCGGCGCTCCCCGGCGCGAAGACGCGCGCATCGGCGAGGCGGCGCAGCATCGGCCGTGCCGCCGCGGGCGCGTCGATGCGCTCGCCATTCAGGAAGAACATCGTGCCAGAAAAAAAGAACCGCGATCGGGGGTCCAGCGCCAACCCTTCGCGGCGCGCCCGCCCTTCGAAGGCGCGGCGCCCCAGGGGCCGCGTGGGCGGCGTGAAGTAGGCATGCCCCTTGGGCTCCGCGAGGAAGCGCCCCGCGAATTCGCGCACGTCGGCGCGAGACCAGCGGATGGAAGCGGCCGCGCGCTCCACGTGCGCCACGAGCGCCGCGGGAATCGCACCAGGATGGACGGCGGGCCTAGCCCCGGGGTCGCGATAGCGCCGCGGTGCGGCGGGACGGTCGCGCAGGAAATCGAGGAAGGCTTCGGCCGCCTGCGCCTGGTCGGGCGCGCGAAAGCCGATCGACCACGTCATGCACTCGCCCAGTGCAACGCCTTCGTGCGCCACGCCCGGGGGCAGGTAGAGCATGTCGCCCGCGCGCAACACCCACTCGGCCTCGGGCTCGAAGCGGCGAAGCACGCGCAGGTCCAGGCCCGGCAGGAACGCGTGGTCGCGCTGCCGCGAGATGCGCCAGCGGCGCTCGCCGCGGCCCTGCAGGAGAAAGACATCATAGGAATCAACGTGCGGACCCACTCCGCCGCCATCGACCGCGTAGCTCGCCATGACGTCGTCGATGCGCGCGTGGGGAATGAAGTCGAAGCACGCGAGCAACCGCGCCGCCGCCGGCGAGAAGAAGTTGGTGTCCTGCACCAGCACCGTCCAGTCCCGGCGTGGAAGTTGCTTGAGCCGGGATGCGCGAATCGGGCCATGCTCGACGGACCATCGCCCGCGCTCACGGCGCACCAGTCGTGAGATCGCGTCCTCGGAGCCGGCGAGCGCCAGCA
>DATBEA010000546.1:0-2867 GCA_036276215.1 Usitatibacter sp. | reverse complement strand
TTGCGAACGACGCCCTTGCGGTCCACGAGGTAGCCGCGCTGGTACGGCGCCACGGCGGTACAGCCGCCAGCCGCGAGGCAAATTGCGAGGAATCCCGCGATGCGCCACCTCATGAAGGCTCCTTCATCAATGCATCGATCTCGGTGGCCAGCCGGCCCGCCGTCTCCTCGGTGAAGCCGCGGTGGACGTAGCGCACGATGCCCTTTCGGTCCACGACGTAGCCGCTCGGCATGGCCTTCACGTCGAGCGCGCGCGCAACCGCGTCCCCCGCGTCGCTCACGAGCGGGAAAGTGACCGGCACCTTCGCGAGGAAGCGCTTCGCGTCCGCTTCGGAGACGTCCTTGTTCACGCCGACCACGATGAAGCCCTGGGACGCGTGCTGGCGATAGAGCGACTCGAGCGCCGGCATCGAGAGCCGGCAGGGCACGCACCACGACGCCCAGAAATCCACGTACACGACCTTGCCGCGCAAGGCGGCGAGCGAAACCGGCGGGCCGGCCTTCGCGTCGAGGCGCGCGAGCTCGAGCGGCGGCAAAGGGGCGCCGGCTTCGACGGCGAACGCCGGGGGGACGAAGGCGAGCACCAGCGCCGCGGCGAGGCGACGCATCAGAAGGGCTGCTTCTGGATGGGCTTGGATACCTGCACCCCGTCCACGGTATAGGTGAGCAATCCGTTGGATGCGTCGGAGAACGAGAACGTGGCCGTTCCCACCTGCACCACGTCGCCGCCCTTGAAGGCGAGCGATGCCGGCGAGCCGGTCACGCGATAGAGCGCTCCCGTGAACACGGTCGAGGCGCTCCACGTGCCGCCGGGCATCACGTACCACATGGGGCGATCGGGGGCGTCGTACGTGTACATCACGGCGAATATGTTGCCCGACGGATGCTGGACGATGTTGAGCCCCCAGCCGGACTCGCCCGGGTTCCACCAAAGGTCGGAATAGTCGAAGAGCGGCATGCCATCGGTCCCGCCGCCGCCATTCCCGCCTCCGCCGCCCTGGACGCTCGCGATGTAGGCCGCGATGTCCTGGGTGTCCGAAGACGAGATCTGCGAAGCGAAGGGACGCATCTGCGTCACGATCTGCAGGGCCGTCGTGATGAGCGCGGGGTTGCTCGCCGTGAACTCGGGGCCGCCCACGCCGGGGGCCGGGCCGTGGCAGGTCACGCAGATGGAGTTGTAGATCTGCTGGCCGTGGGCCACGTTCTGCGCCAGGGCGGGCGCCATGGCCGCGGCGCAGGCCACGGCGGCGAGGGCTTTCGACAACCAGCGATGCATGCTTCCGGTTCGCGCGGGATGATGGGATCCGGACCGTCAACAGCGGGGGCGCGCGCAGTATTCCGCCTATATAATGCCGCGTCACCCCGAGGAGACAAGCGCTTGCGCTTCCTGCTTTCGGTTTCGCGATTCATCGACGGGCTGAACGAGCGCATCGGCAAGTCGGTGTACTGGCTGGTCCTCGCGATGGTGCTCATCAGCGCCGGCAACGCGATCGTCCGCAAGGTCTTCAACTACAGCTCCAACGCCTACCTCGAGGCGCAGTGGTACCTTTTCTCCGCGGTGTTCCTGCTCGCCGCCGGGTACACGCTGCTTCGCAACGAGCACGTGCGCATCGACGTGATCGCGGGGCGGCTTTCGGCGCGCGCCCAGACCTGGATCGACATCTTCGGCACGCTCTTCTTCCTGCTGCCGATGGCCACGCTGATCATGTGGCTGTCGTGGCCGGTGTTCGTGCAGATGTACGTGCACCACGAGATCTCCGGCAGCGCGGGCGGCCTGGTGCTGTGGCCCGCGCGCCTGCTGCTTCCCGTGGGATTCTTCCTCCTCGTGCTCCAGGGGATCTCGGAGCTCATCAAGCGCGTCGCATTCCTCACCGGCGCCGGCCCCGATCCCATCAAGCGCCACGACGCTCACGCGGCCGAAGCGGCGCTCGCCGAGGAGATCCGGCGGATGGCCGAGGGGAAGGCCTCATGACGGCGTTCCTCATCGCCAACATCGCGCCGATCATGTTCGGGTCGCTGATCGTGGTGCTCCTCGTGGGCTACCCGGTCGCCTTCTCGCTCGCCTTCAACGGCATCTTCTGGGGCCTGGTCGGCATCCAGCTGGGCCTCCTCGACGCGTCGCTCTTCCAGGCGCTTCCCGAGCGCCTCTGGGGGGTCATGTCCAACGACACGCTCCTCGCCGTGCCGTTCTTCACCTTCATGGGGCTCATCCTCGAGCGAAGCGGCATGGCCGAGGACCTTCTCGACACCATCGGCCAGCTCTTCGGTCCGTTGCGCGGCGGGCTCGCCTTCGCGGTGGTCTTCGTGGGCGCGCTGCTGGCGGCAACCACCGGGGTCGTCGCGGCGTCCGTCATCTCCATGGGGCTCATCTCGCTGCCGATCATGCTGCGCTACGGCTACGACCGGCGCTTCGCCGCGGGCGTGATCGCCGCCTCGGGCACGCTCGCGCAGATCATCCCGCCCTCGCTCGTCCTCATCATCATGGCGGACCAGCTCGGCAAGTCGGTGGGCGACATGTACGCGGGGGCTTTCATCCCCGGCATCACGCTCGCCGCCCTCTACACGCTCTACGCGGTCGGCGTCGCCTTCCTGAAGCCCGGGTGGGCGCCGGCGCTTCCCGCGGAAGCGCGCACGCTGCGCGAGACCGACGGCACGAGCGGGGTGAAATCGGTGGGCGTGCTCGTGGCGCTGTCGGTCGTTGCGGCCGTGCTCTTCGATCGCTTCTACTATGTCCCGACCTTCACCGACGCCGCGCTGGACGAGCGCCTCGTGATGGCGGCCGGCGCCGGCGCGGGCTTCGCGCTGGCCCTCGCGCTCCTGAACCGCATCACGCGCATGGGATTGCTGTCGCGGCTCGCGGAACAAGTG
>DATBEA010000545.1:0-7081 GCA_036276215.1 Usitatibacter sp. | reverse complement strand
GTCGCGGCGGCCGCGGCGCTGCTGCTCGTGGACCGCGCGCCGCAGGGAGCGGAGCATATCCGCCAGATCCTCACCGGAAACATCCTCACGGTCGGGTGGGAGGAGCTGCGCTGGGCCGTCGCGCTCTACGCCGCGGTGGCGCTCATGTATCCACCCATCGCCCGGCGCCTCGCGCCCGGAGGATGGCCCGCGGAGTTCGCGTTCTACGCCGCGTTCGGCGTCGTGGTGACGAGCTCCGTCGCGCTCGCTGGCGTGCTGCTGGTGTTCGCGTTCCTCATCATCCCGGCGGCGATCGGCGTGCTTCACGCGGCGACTTTCCGCGGGCAGCTCGCGATCGCCTGGGCCGCGGGAACGGCCACCGCCGCGGTCGGGCTCGCGGTCTCCTACGCCGGCGACTTCTCCACGGGCGCCACGCTTGTGTGCACGTTCGGGGCAGCGCTTGCCGCAGCCGGCATCGCGCACGGCCTGCGCCTGCCGCAGGCGAGCGGCGCGCGCTTCGTCGTGATGCTGCGCATCGCGCGCTGGCTGGCAGCGGCACTCCTGGGCGCTTCGGGGCTCTGGATCATGATCTCGCCGCGCGCCGACCAGCCCGTGCTCGACGCGCTCGAGAGCGCGTTCCCCGCCGTGCGCGCGGCTTACATGGATCCCAAGTCGCGCGCGATCGCCGAGGACGCGGGACGATTCTCCGAGCGCTACCGCGCCGACGCCGAGAAGCTGCGCGCGACCGAGGCCGAGCACCGCTGGAAATCGCAGCCGCTGTCCGAGGAAGAGGTGCGGCGCATCGCCTCGTTCCAGAAGTCGTACAACGAGATGATGAAGGGCGAGACTTTCGTGATCCGCGAGCTGCGCGACCGCTCCCGGGAGGCCAATCGCTTCGCGATCGGCGCCATATTCCTCGTGGTCGCGGCGAGCCTCGTGGTGTCGCTGCCGCGCCGCCGCCGGCCCGCAACCTGACACCCGCTGCGGATCGGCCGCTGTGCACCCTTCACGGGCCTTGCGCGTTAAGAAGTCATGGTACGCAGCCCTTCAGGCCTCCCGCCTCGCGTGCCCCTCGCCCCGGGCGAGGCGCGCAAGGCCTCCTCCATCCGGACCAGGCGCCCCTCCGCGGGCGCGAAACGGCGCCCGCCCCATCGTCCGTAAGGCCCATGACCCGGAATTTCCGGGGTGAACGAGGGGTCAATCCGTCCGAAGCAAAGGAGGTCGGCCATGGCACGCGCTATCGTGGTATCGGCAATGACGCTCGCGTGCGTCGCGGCGTTGGCCGCGAACGCGGGCACGAGCGTAGGTGCGGTCACCTGCGGCGGCATCGGGTCCGATGCGCGCGCGCAGATGCAGTCGGCGGCTTCGGGCGCGAACCTCGAGCTCGAGTTCTTCGCCGGCCGGCGCGGCGCCTACATCGCGGACGTGGACGTGACGCTCACCCCGGTGGGGCAGGGCGACGCGTTCTCCACCACGGCCGACGGCCCCATTTGCTTCGCGCACCTCGCCCCCGGCCGCTACCGCGTCGAGGCGAGATACAAGGGCGTGACAAGGCTCGCGAACGCCACGGTTGGCAACGCCGGTCGTGCGCACCTCGCCCTGGGATTCCCCGAATCCGTCGCGGAACCCGACCCCGGCCCGGTCTCGGCCGAAGAGAAACGACAAGCGAGCACGCAATGACGACGAAGCTTCAGAAGGAATTCAAGCGAGAGCTGGAACTGAACGGCGAGAAATACACCCTCACGGTGACGCCCGAGGGCTTCCGGCTCGTCGTGAAGGGCAAGCGCAAGGGCATCGAGCTCCAGTGGGCGGCGATCGTGGGCGGAGACGCCGCGCTCGCCACGGCCCTCAACGCCTCGACGCTCGGCGCGCACACGCCTGCGGAAGGCGCGCACCGCGGTCCTTCCGCGCACCACACCAAGCACTAGCGCTAGAGGAAGCCCCGGCAGCGCGCCGCGCCGCAGCGGCACGGGAGCTTTCCGTTGTGCTGCGATTCGCCATAGTCCGCGGTGAGCTCCTCGCCCGGCGCGATGGCCCGTCTCGCGTAGAACTCCGCCCTGCTGGGCGTGCAGCGTATGAACGTGTTCGCGTCGCACGAATGGTTGATGAAGCGAAATCCACGGGGGCTGCGCGTGGCATCCAGCGCGTGGCGCTCGAGCTCCACGATCGCGACGATCCGGCGCCCGCGCGCCCGGCGGCGCGCCTCCCGCAAGCCGATCTCCTCGCCCTCGAACTCGCCGATCTTGGCGCCCTTGGCGATCGCGACCGGGGTGTAGAGGCCCTTCCCGACGATCGCGCTCGCGCGCACCTCCAGCCTTGCGTAAATGTCGCGCCAGCGTTTCGTCATTGCGCCATAATCGCGCAACCCCGCGGAGGCTCGCAAGCGAGAATGAAGAACGGATGGAGGCAGTGGAGCGCGTCGGTGCTCATGGCGGCGTGGTCCGCGGCCGCAGCGGCCCAGGTGCCCGCGCCCGCCGAATGGCGCAAGGAGACTTTCGAATTCCCGCTGCGCTTCGCGCCGTCGATTCCCTACGAGGGCAAGGAGCACGTCGCCTTCGCGCCCGGATGGGACAAGTTCGACGCCGACACGGGCTTCAGCTACGTGATCCTCTGGGACCTGAAGACCAAGGCGTTCAACGCCGACGATCTCGAGGACTACCTCGAAACCTATTTCGACGGCCTCATGACCAATGTCGGCCGCGCCCGCGAGCTCCTCGGGAAGAAGGTGAAGACGAGCGCCGCGGCCCATCCCCTCACGGGCCTGAACGCGTGGACCCAGGCCTTCGGCACGGAAGTGCGCACGTGGAACGCCTTCTCCAAGGGCGAGCCGCTGCTCTTGTGGGGCGAGGTCACGCAGCGCGATTGCGGGCCGCGCATGCAGGTCTTCCTCGCCTTCTCCAGGTCGCCCCGGGACCATGCCATCTGGGACCGGCTGCGCGCGGTGCGCAACGCAACGACCTGCGAGATCCCGGGGTCATAGCGAAGCCGGCGCGTGCCGGCGTCCGCCCGTGCATGCGCCATGTGGATCAACCGGCCCGCAGCCGTCGCTTTCGCGCTCGCCCTCGCGGCGGCCCATGCCGAGCCGCGCATTCCGGGCATGGACGCGGAGCTGGAGGCCAACCTCGCACGCGGCGACTACGTGTTCGTCTGGGACCTCGACATGGAGACCATCGGCCGGGGCGATCCGTACCGCACCGCAGCGACTTACTACGACGGCGTCATGTATGCGGTCACCGAGGCCCGGCGGCTCATCGAGCCCGGGACGCCGGCGCAGCTGAAGCTCGTGCCGGCCCCGCACGTGGCGGGATGGGACGAGGCGTACGTGGGCACGCTCGCGTCGAACCAGACCTACATCGACGACGCGCCCGTGGTCCTGCACGCCGAGGTGACCCGCCGCGACTGCGACGCCCACCGCGCCCAGGTGTTCTTCGCGCTGTCGCTCAAGCCTCGCGACGACCCGCACTGGAAGGCGATGCGCGCCGTGCGCTCCGGCATCTCCTGCGACCCCTCGAAGAACTGAATCCGTCCACCAGGCGTCCCGCGTCCTACTCCCGCGTCTGATCTCCCGCGTCTCGTACAATGCTCGTCAAATAGCGACGGAGGCCGCGCCGTGAACCTCACCATCCGCGACATGAGCAAGCGTTACGCCAACGGCGTCCAGGCGCTGGGCGGCGTGTCCCTCGACGTAGCGCCCGGCATGTTCGGGCTTCTCGGACCCAACGGCGCCGGCAAGTCCACGCTCATGCGGACCCTCGCCACCCTGCAGGAAGCCGACAGCGGCAGCGCCACGCTGGGCGAGCTGGACGTGCTGCGCGACAAGGACGGGGTGCGCCGCATCTTGGGCTACCTGCCGCAGGACTTCGGCCTCTATCCCAAGGTGAGCGCCGAAGACATGCTCGACCATTTCGCGCGGTTGAAGGGCATCACCGATGCCAGGGCGCGCAAGTCGACCGTCGACGCCCTCCTCGAGCGGACCAACCTCGCCGCCGTGCGCAAGCAGAAGCTGGGCGGGTTTTCCGGCGGCATGCGCCAGCGATTCGGCATCGCGCAGGCGCTCATCGGCAATCCGAAGCTCATCATCGTGGACGAGCCCACGGCGGGCCTCGATCCCGAGGAGCGCGTGCGCTTCCACAACCTCCTCGCCGGCATCGGGCACGAGGCCATCGTGATCCTGTCCACCCACATCGTGGACGACGTGGCCGACCTCTGCCCGCGCTTTGCCGTGATCAGCAAGGGCAAGGTCCTCCTCGCGGGCGAGCCCCGGGCGAGCGTGGGCCGGATCCGCGGCAAGATCTGGCGGCGCGCGGTCGCGCGCGAGGATCTCGCGGACCTGCAATCGAAGGTCGCGGTGATCTCCACGCGCCTGCACTCGGGGGAGACCGTGGTGCATGCCTACGGCGAGGCCGCGCCCGCGGCCGGCTTCGAGCCGGTGGAGCCGGGACTCGAGGATGTGTACTTCAGCGCCGTGAACGGCCACCTCGCGGCGGCGGCTTAAGTGCGCGCGCTGGGCGCCATCGCGCGCTTCGAGCTCGCCGAGCGGATGCGGCGCGTATCCACGCACGTCTATTTCGTGGTGTTCGCCGCGATCGCCGCGCTCTGGATGGCCGCCGCCGGCGGCGCTTTCGCGAACGCCAAGGTCGCGTTCAGCGCCGACAAGGTCTTCATCAACTCGCCCTTCGCCATCGCCCAGACGGTCGTGATCCTGGGCTTCTTCGGGATCACGGTCGTCGCCGCGATGATGGGCCGCGCGGTGCAGCAGGATTTCGAGTACCAGTCGTTCCATTTCTTCTTCACCAGCCCCATCACCAAGGCCGACTACTACCTGGGGCGCTACCTCGGGGCGCTGGCCGCCCTCGTGTACGTCTTCCTCGGGATCACCGCCGGAATCCTGCTCGGCTCGCACTGGCCGGGGGTGGAGGCCTCCCGACTGGGCCCCTGGTCCGCCCTCGCCTTCGCCCAGCCCTACGCCTTGATCCTCATCCCCAACATCGTGCTGATGGGCGGCTGCTTCTTCGGGCTCGCCGCGCTCACGCGCCGCATGATGCCGGTCTACGTCGCCGGCATCGTGGTGCTCATGGGCTACATCGGCGCGATGAGCCTCATGGGCGACGTCGAGAACAAGCCCGTCGCGGCCCTTCTCGACCCCGTCGGCTCCATCGCCATGAGCCTCATGACGCGCTACTGGAGCGTGTCCGACAAGAACACGCGCCTGGTGCCGCTCGCGGGCGAGCTCCTCTGGAACCGGGCGTTGTGGCTCACCTTGGGGCTCGTCGTCTTCGCGGCCTGCTACGCGCGCTTCAAGCTCGCCTATTCCGCCCCGGAGCGAACGCGCAAGGGCAAAGCCGCGCCGGACGTGCCCGGCCCCGAGGCGCCGCGCTCGCTCGTGCTGCCGGATGTCGCGAAGGACGACTCGACGCGGGCCTGGCTGCGCGAGCTGCCGTCGATGACGGCGCTCTACCTTCGGGAGACGGTGAAGAATCCGTACTTCGTCGTGATCGTGCTCGCGGGCGTGCTCTTCGTCTTCGTGAACGGCAAGGTCGTGGGCTCGATCTACGGCACGACGACGTACCCGGTCACCTACCAGGTGCTCGACACGGTTTCGGGCCTCTTCCGGCTGTTCATGCTGATCGTGACGGCCCTCTACGCGGGCGAGCTCGTCTGGCGGGAGCGCGACGCGCGCGTGGACCAGCTCACCGACAGCCTGCCCGTGCCCACCTGGCTCGTGATCTCGGCGAAGCTCGCCACGCTCTTCGTGCTCCAGGCGCTGCTGCAGCTCGTGGTCCTCGCGTGCGGCATCGTGATCCAGCTCGCCTACGGCTACACGCACTTCGAGCTGGGCCAGTACCTGCACCGCCTCTTCCTGATCCAGCTGCCGAGCTACTGGACGCTCGCCGCCCTCGCCTTCTTCATCCACGTGGCGATCAACAACAAGTACGTGGGCCACTTCCTCGTGGTCCTCTACTGGATCGTGAGCATCGCCGCGGCGCTCTTCGGCTACGACCACGCGCTCTATCGCTTCGGCGCGACGCCGCCCGCGCCGTACTCGGACATGAACGGCTACGGCCACTTCCTGCCCGCGTTCCGCTGGTTCCAGGCCTACTGGATCGCGGGCTCCGTGCTGCTCATCATGGCCTCGCGGCTCCTGTGGATCCGGGGCGTGGACTGGTGGGGCTCGCGATTCAAGGTCGCGCGCGAGCGCTGGAGCCGTCCGGTCTCCGCGACCACGATCGCCGCGGCCATCGTGATGGCGGCCCTGGGAGGCTGGATCTTCTACAACACGAACATCCTCAACCAGTACCGAAGCGACTTCGCGGAGGACGAGATCAAGGCCGAGTACGAGCGCCACTACAAGGCCCTCGAGGGCAATCCCCAGCCGCGCATCGCCGCGGTGACCCTGGCCGTGGACATCTTCCCCCACGAGCACCGCATCCGCTTCCACGGGCAATACAAGCTCACGAACAAGACCGGAAAGCCCGTGAACGAGGTCTACCTCGAGCTGCCCGAGGACGCAGAGGTCCATGCGCTCACGCCGAGCGTGGCCTGGAAGGAGGTCGAGAACAACCCCGAGCTCTTCTGGCGCCGCTTCGCGCTGGCGCAGCCGCTCGCCGCCGGCGCGGGGATGACCCTCGACTTCGACCTGGAATACGCCGCGCACGGCTTCCGCAACTCGGGACCGAGCCGCACGGTCGTCGACAACGGCACGTTCGTGAACAGCGCCTACCTGCCCCACATCGGCTACCAGGACATCCTCGAGCTGGTCGAGGACCGCGACCGCATGCGCCATGGGCTGAAGCCCCGCGCCCGCATGCCGGACCTGGACGACGCGCAGGCGCGCCTGCGCAACTACATTTCCAGCGATGCCGACTGGATCGACTTCGACGCCACGGTGAGCACGGATACCGACCAGATCGCCATGGCGCCCGGCTATCTCGAGCGCGAGTGGACCGACGGCGGGCGGCGCTATTTCCACTACAGGATGGATCGCCCGATCCTCGGCTTCTACGCGTTCCTCTCGGCCCGCTACGCCGTGAAGAAGGACACGTGGCACCCGCAGGGCGAGAACGTCGCGATCGAGATCTACTACCAGCCCGGCCACGAGTAC
>DATBEA010000544.1:0-1874 GCA_036276215.1 Usitatibacter sp. | reverse complement strand
CTCAAGGAAGTGTTCAGGGAGGAAGGCGATCCATGGATCGATCCCGACGGGGCCGCCGCGGCAAGGGTGATCGCGACCATCGGGAAGTGTCCTTCCGGCGCGTTGAGCTATGCGATCGACGGGCGGGAGGTGCGCGATCGTGCGGATCCTCCGTGCGTGACCGCCACGAAGGACGGCCCTTATTCCGTGACCGGCAGCGTGGAGCTCGCGGGCGTGGCGTTCGTCGACGGTGCCTCGAAGGAGCACTTCACGCTCTGCCGTTGCGGGGCCTCGAAGAACAAGCCCTTCTGCGACGGCTCGCACTGGGAGGCGGGATTCAAGGACCCGGTATGACCTTCAGTTCCTTCCCGATTTTCGCGAACGCCGCCACAGCCCGGTCGATATGCTCCGGCTCGTGCGCGGCGGACATCTGCGTTCGGATCCTCGCGTGGCCCTTCGGCACCACCGGGAACGAGAAACCGATCACGTAGATCCCTTCCTCCAGCAGCCGGTTCGCCATCTCCTGCGCGAGCGCCGCGTCGCCCAGCATCACGGGAATGATCGGATGTCCCGCGCCCGCCAGCCTGAACCCCAGCTTCGTCATCTCGCGGCGGAACCGATCGGCGTTGCGACGCAGCTTCTCGCGCAGCTCATCGCCCTGCTGCAGGAGATCGAGGACCTGGATGGACGCGTGGGCGATCGCCGGCATGAGCGTGTTCGAGAAGAGATACGGCCGCGAGCGGTTGCGCAGCCACGCGACGACTTCCTTCTTCGCCGCGGTGTAGCCGCCGGAAGCGCCGCCGAGGGCCTTGCCGAGCGTGCCCGTGAGGATGTCCACCCGGCCCATCACGTTGCAATGCTCGGGCGTGCCGCGGCCCTTGGCGCCCACGAAGCCCACCGCGTGCGAGTCGTCCACCATCACCATGGCGCCGTGCTTGTCCGCGAGGTCGCAGATGGCGCCGAGGTTCGCGACGATGCCGTCCATGGAGAAGACGCCGTCCGTCGCGATGAGCTTGTGGCGCGCGCCGTCGGCCGCGGCCTGTTTGAGCTGGACCTCGAGATCCGCCATGTCGTTGTTGGCATAGCGATAGCGCCTGGCCTTCGATAGCCTTACGCCGTCGATGATCGAAGCGTGGTTGAGCGTGTCCGAGATAACCGCGTCCTCCTCGCCCAGGAGCGTCTCGAAAAGGCCGCCGTTCGCGTCGAAGCACGAGCCGTAGAGGATCGCGTCCTCGGTCCCGAGGAATTTCGCGATGCGGGCCTCGAGCTCGCGGTGCACGTCCTGGGTGCCGCAGATGAAGCGCACCGAGGCCATCCCGTAACCGTGCTTCTCGATGCCTTCCCGCGCCGCCTTTTCGATGGCCGGGTGGTTCGCGAGCCCCAGGTAATTGTTCGCGCAGAAATTGAGGACGTCGCCGCCGCCCTGCACGTGGATCTTCGCCGACTGCCGGGAATCGATGACGCGCTCGTGCTTGTAGAGGCCCGCGGCATCGAGCTCGGCCAGCTGGGCGCGCAGCTGCTTGAGGAATTCGTCCATCGCGGTATTGTCGGATATTCCCCGCCGCCGTGCGCCAGCCCTAACGTGGAGGTCGCAATGACCAGCAAGAATCCGAAGACGCCGCCGAAGATCTCCGAAGGCCAGGTCGACCCGCACCCCGACCCCAAGGACCCCAAGCACGGCGAGTGGCTGATCGACGAAGCCGAGGACGAGAGCTTCCCCGCGAGCGACCCGAATACGGCCACGCAGCCCAAGCCGAAGCCGCGAAACAACGGGGGATCGCGCTAGCGGGCTAGAACTTCTCCACCCAGGGGCGCAGGTCCAGCTCGTGGGTCCAGGCGCCGCGCGGCTGCTTGTGCAGGTTCCAGTAGGTCTCGGCGATGGCGTCGGGGGGCAG
>DATBEA010000543.1:0-7571 GCA_036276215.1 Usitatibacter sp. | reverse complement strand
AGCGCACCGACGAGATGGTCCAGAAGGTCGTGGCCTCGATCAAGGAGAACCCCAACATCGAGAACTGCGTGGCCTTCACGGGCTTCGACTTCATCGGCGGCGCCACCTTCCGCAACAACGCCGCCACGATCTTCGTGACGCTCAAGCACTGGGACGAGCGCAAGGTCCCGGTGCAGGCGCTGGTGGGCGAGTTCTACGGGCGCACCGGCGGCTTCAAGGACGGCCTGGCGCTCGCCTTCAACGCCCCGCCGATCTTCGCCCTCGGCGCCACCGGCGGGTTCGAGGTGCACCTCCAGAATCGCGGCGAGGGCGGCGCGGGCCGCCTCGCGCAGGTCGCCTACTCCTTCATCGGCCGGGCGAGCCAGGAGCCGGGCATCGCCCAGGTGAACACCTTCTGGCAGCCCAACGTGCCGCAGCTCTTCGTGGACGTGGATCGCTCGAAGGCGAAGGCGCTCGGCGTGAACGTGGACGACGTCTTCAACACGCTCGCCGCCACGCTCGGCACGTACTACGTGAACGACTTCAACCGCTACGGCCGCACGTGGCAGGTGCTGATGTCCTCCGACTCGCAGTACCGCAAGCGCCCCGAGGACGTGGGCGCCATGTACGTGCGCAACAACCACGGCGAGATGGTGCCGGTGAGCTCGCTTGCCACGGTGAAGTTCGTGAACGGCCCCGACACCCTCGAGCGCTTCAACAACCTGCCCTCGGTCACGATCCTCGGCTCGGGCGCTCCCGGCGTGAGCTCGGGCCAGGCGATCGAGAAGGTGGTCAAGGTGGCGAAGGAAGTGCTGCCCGCCGATTTCAGCTACGACTGGAGCGGCGCCTCCTTCCAGGAGGTGAGCTCGGGCGGGACGTCGGTGATCGCGCTCATCGCCGGCGCGATCATGGCGTTCCTCATCCTCGCGGCGCAGTACGAGCGCTGGTCGCTGCCCTTCTCCGTGATGCTGGCATTGCCGTTCGGGACCTTCGGGGCGCTCGTGGCGGTCCAGATCCGCGGCCTCACCAACGACGTCTATTTCCAGATCGGCCTGGTGACGCTGCTGGGCCTTGCCGCGAAGAACGCGATCCTGATCGTGGAATACGCGCTCATGAAGTCCGAGGAGGGCCTTTCCTATTCGGCGGCGGCGCTGGAGGCCGCGCGCCTTCGCTTCCGTCCCATCCTCATGACCTCGCTCGCCTTCATCTTCGGGGTGATGCCGCTCGCCTTCTCTTCGGGCGCGGGCGCCTCCGCGCGCCATGCGGTGGGCACGGGCGTCATGGGCGGGATGCTCGCCGCGACGTTCCTCGCGATCTTCTTCGTCCCCTTCTTCTTCAAGACCATCATGCAAAGGAAGCTGCGCGAATCGCGCTCGAGCTCGGAGCTGAAGGAGGAAGCGGCCCATCACCGGACGCTGCATGCGCGGCCGGTGATGCATGGCGCGACCCGTGCCACGCCGCGCACGGAGGGCTCCGATGACTGAACGCACGCCTCGAGGAGGCGCGGGATGGGCGCTGATGATCGTGGCGCTCGCGCTCCTCATCATGTTCCTGCAGGGCTGCACCGTGGGTCCCGACTACAAGCGCCCGGACGTGGACCTGCCCAAGGAATACGGCGTCACGCAATCGACCCTGCCCGCGCCGCAGAAGTGGTGGCTGGTCTTCAACGACCCGGTCCTCGACCGCCTCGAGGAAGAGGCCCTCGCGGCCAACTACGACCTGCGCGCAGCCGCCCAGCGCATCGAGCAGGCGCGCGCGCAGGTTTCCATCGCGCACGGCGACCAACTGCCGTCGGCCGGCGTGGAGGCCTCGCGCGCTCGCGCCCGGGCCTCGCAGCTGGGCACCTTCCCGATTCCCCCCGAGTTCGTGGACACCACCGACAACCGGCTGGTCGCGCGCTTCTCGTGGGAGCTGGATTTCTGGGGCAAGTACCGCCGCGCGACCGAGGCGGCTCGTGCGGAGCTCGTGGCGAGCGAGGCGGGGCGCGAAGCCGTGCGCGCTTCCCTCGTCTCCGACGTGGCGCGCGGCTACTTTGCGCTGATCGCGCTCGATCGGCGCCTCACCGCGGTCGACCGCACGCGGCAGGACTGGGAAAAGACGCTCGAGCTGCAGAAGGTGCGCCTGGACCTGGGCGCCATCTCGGAGCTCGAATACCGCCAGGTCGAATCGGAGCTGCGCGCCTCCGAAGCGCTCGTGCCCTC
Source organism: Usitatibacter sp. (assembly GCA_036276215.1). Lineage (GTDB taxonomy): Bacteria > Pseudomonadota > Gammaproteobacteria > Burkholderiales > Usitatibacteraceae > Usitatibacter. Next base: position 5,391 of record DATBEA010000543.1, on the reverse strand, counting down.
CATCCGGCTCGCCCGCGCGCGCCAGGAGAGCGCGCTCACGCTCCTCGTCGGCCGCACGCCGCGCGAGGTCTACACCACGAGCATCGATCGCGGACAAACAGCGCCGCCCGCCCAGGTCGAGGTGCCCTCGGACGTGCCTTCCGACCTCCTGCTGCGCCGCCCGGACCTGCGCCAGGCCGAAGCCCAGCTCCAGGCCGCCAACGCGCGCATCGGCGTGGCCCGCGCCGCATTCTTCCCGCAAATCTCGCTCACCGGCTACTACGGCGGCGAGAGCCAGGCGCTGAAGGACCTCTTCACCGGCCCGGCGCGCACCTGGAGCTTCGCGGGCGACCTGCTGCAGCCGCTCTTCGCGGGCGGCCAGCTGCGCGGCGGCGTGGACCTCGCCGATGCGCGAACGAAGGAGGCCGCGGTGCTGTACCTCAAGGCCGTCTCCAACGCGTTCCGCGAGGTGCGCGACGCGATCACCGCGCAGACCGAGCTTCGCGAAGCGGCCCATGCCCAGGCCGAGCGCGAGCGCGCCTTTTCGCGCACGCTCGACCTCGCAAGACTCCGCTACGACAATGGCGCCATCGATCTCTTCGAGGTGCTGGTGACCGAGCGGGCGCTCCTGGCGGCGCGGCTGGACGCGATCGACGCGGAGCGCGACCGCTGGGATGCGATCGTGGAGCTGTACACGGCGCTCGGCGCGTAGGCACGAGGACTCCCCCCGCAGGGCGGTCATCGCTTCCACGAACCTGGAGGCCGGGCGCGCCTTGGCCATTCGACGCTGCCCGATCAACGGTGGTAACCTGACCCGGGTCCCGCTCGGCCCCCATCCACCGTACCTCGAAGCCATGAACGACGAGAATCTAGTCCGAGGCCTGGTCCTCATCGCGATCGCGCTCACCTTCGGGCTGTCGGCGTTGCGCTATCCGCTGGGCGACTTCAGCCGCGCGGGCCCGGGCCTCTTCCCGCTGATGGTGAGCTCGCTCCTCCTGCTCATTGGCGTGGCCACCGTCATCAAGTCGCGGTTCGACAAGCGCAAGCCGCTCTATTTCAACGTGAGGAACATCTCGATCATCCTGCTGAGCCTCTGCGGCTTCGCGCTGATCTCGAAGTACGTGAACATGATCGCGGGCATCGTGTTCATGGTGTTCTTCTCGTCGTTCGCGGCGAGCACGTATTCGATCGCGCGCAACGCCAAGGTCGCGGCGGGCCTGGTCGCCATCGCCTTCGCGTTCCAGAAGCTCCTGGGGCTGAACTTGCCGCTCTACTGATGGAAGTCCTGCACAACCTCGCCTTCGGATTCGAGCACGCGCTCACGCTGCAGAACCTCATGTTCTGCGCCATCGGGTGCACGGTAGGCACGCTGGTGGGCCTGCTGCCGGGCCTGGGGCCGCTCGCCACGATCAGCATCCTGCTGCCCCTCACATATTCCATCCCCACGGGCGGCGCGCTCATCATGCTGGCGGGGATCTACTACGGTGCGCAATACGGCGACAGCGTGAGCGCCATCACCATGAGGATCCCGCACGCGAGCAGCATCGTGGCCTGCATCGACGGCTACCAGCTCACGCTGAAGGGCCGCACCGGCCTCGCGCTCTTCACGGCCGGGGTCTCGAGCTTCATCGGCGGCACGGTCGCGATCGTGGTGCTGGCGTGGCTGGCTCCGGCGCTGGGCGAGGTCGCGTTCCTCTTCGGCCCCGCCGACTACTGCTCCCTCATGCTCGTGGGGTTCGTGTGCGTGAGCTTCGTCACCACGGGAAGCCTCCTGAACGGCATGGCGATGTGCCTCATCGGCGTGCTGCTCGGGCAGATCGGCACCGACATCAACAGCGGCATGCAGCGCTTCACGATGAACCTCTCGTTCCTCGTGGACGGCGTGGGCCTCGTGAGCATCGCCCTGGGCTGCTTCGGCATCGCCGAGATCACCAAGAACCTCGACAGCGGCGAGGAACGCTCGCCCTTCAACGGCAAGATCAAGCTGATGCCGAGCTGGCCCGAATTCAAGCGGATCATCCCGAGCGCGCTGCGCGGCAGCATCATCGGGTCCTTCCTGGGAATCCTGCCGGGCGGCGGGCCCGTGATCGCCCAGTTCGCCGCGTACGCCGTGGACAAGAAGGTGAGCAAGTACCGGCATGAGATCGGCCAGGGCGCCATCGAGGGCGTGGCCGGGCAAGCCGCGGCGGACGAAGCGGCGGCGCGCACGAGCTTCATCCCGCTCATGAGCATCGGCATTCCAGAGAACGCCGTGATGGCGCTCATGATGGCGGCCTTCATCGTGAAGGGCATCCAGCCCGGGCCGAACATGATCGCGACCCACCCGGACCTCTTCTGGGGGCTGGTGGCCAGCATGTGGGTCGGGAACTGCTTCCTCCTGATCCTCAACGTGCCGATGGTTCGCTACTGGCTCTCGGTGTTCAAGATCCCGTACGCCGTGCTCTTCCCGTCGATCCTCTTCTTCTGCTCCATCGGCACCTACAGCGTCAACAACAACCTCGACGACATCTTCATCACCGTCGCGTTCGGCCTGATCGGCTACATCTTCATGCGCCTGGAGCTCGACGCCGCGCCGCTCATGCTGGGCTTCATCCTGGGGCCGATGCTCGAGGAAAACTTCCGCCGCGCGCTGCTGCTCAGCCGCGGAAGCTTCTCGATCTTCGTGACGCGCCCCATCAGCGCCACGTTGCTGGGCTTCATCGCGGCCTTCGTGATCTGGCAGCTCACGGCGTTCATCCTGCAGGCGCGAAGGGCGGTGCGCGCGCAACCCGCGTAGTGCTATCTTAGGCAGGCCATGCCCAACACAGATCTCGCCAACTCCGTGCGCAAGGTCGTGCTCGACCTGCACAAGGCGCTCATGGATGCCCAGCGCATCCGCTACGAGAAGCACCACGGGCGCATCTCGAACACGAGCGAGCTTCTCGGGCTGGTCCTCGAGCACCCGCAGTTCGCATGGCTGCGCGCGATGTCGGCGCTCATCGCCCGGCTGGACGAGTGGCAGGAGGGCGGGAAGGACGCGAGCGACGAAGACCTGGCGGCGATCGTCTCGGCGCTGCGCGAGCTGATCGAGGTGAACGGCAAGCACGCGGCGTTCTCCGCGCCTTACTGGGAGATCGTGAACGACACTCCCGAGGCGCTCGTCTCCCACGTGAAGCTCTGGCGCCTCATCGGCCCGGAGCGCGCGGCTCCCGGGGGCGCTCAGTCCGCGGCGTGAGCCGCGTCCCAGGCTGCGAGCAGGTCGCGTTCGCGCGGTTCCGGTAACCCCGCCTTCCATTCCCGCGCGGGATCGCGCGTGCGGCTCCATGCGAGCGTGTCGGCGAGCGTCTCGCGCAGCGCGCGCGAGCGCAGGCCCGTGGCGACGGCGCGCGCGATCGGCACCTTCATGAAGTGATCCTCGCCCGCGTCGCCTTCGGGCAGCCACACGGGCATGTCCTTCCATGGGCTCACCTCGTGCGCCGCGAGGAACGCCTCGTCGATCCATTCCAGGCGCGCATCGCTTCCGCTCACCGTGCGGCATGCCTCGAGGAGCTCGTCCATCGCGACCGGCGCACCCGTCGCGTTGAACGTGCCGGCGTGGGGGCCCGCGGCAAGCGCGATCATCCACCCGGCGAGATCGCGAACGTCGATGAACTGGACCTTTCGCCGCGGCCGCCCCGGCGCCGCCACGCGCCCGCCCAGCGCGACACGATGGGGCCACCACGTGAAGCGGTCGGTCGGATCGTGCGGACCCACGATGAGGCCCGGCCGGACGACGATCGAGCGCTCGCCGAATGCGCCGCGCACCACCGCCTCGCACGCGGCCTTGAGCGCGCCGTACTTGTCGGGCGTCATCGCCTCGGGCAGCGGGTCTGGCGCCGGCTGCACGGGCGAGGTCTCGTCGCACCCCTGGTCGTCGGTGTAGACGGATATCGAGGAGACGAAGACATACCTGGGCGCCTCGTGCAATGCGGCGCACGACCTCGCCACCACTTGCGGCAGGTATCCCGATGTGTCGATCACCGCATCCCACGGGCCCGCGCCCGCGAGGCTTCGCAGCGCGCCGTCGCTTCCCCGGTCGCCGACGACCGTCCCCACGCGGGGATCGGGCGCCCTGCCGCGGTTGAAATGCGTGATGTCGTGGCCCGCGGCGAGCGCGGCGTCGGTGAGCGCGCGCCCGAGGAAAACGGTGCCGCCCAGGACGAGGATCCTCATCGCGGCGATGTTAGCCCATCGGGGCGGCTATCATGCGCGCCATGGCCGCTACCGAAAGCTGGGACATCTTCTGCCGCGTGGTCGACAACTTCGGCGACGTGGGCGTGTCGTGGAGGCTCGCGCGCAGCATCGCCCGCGAGCATGGAAAGCGCGTGCGCCTCTTCATCGACGACCTCACGGTGCTCGCGAAGCTGCGTCCCGAGATCGACACGGCGAACGACATCCAGCGCCTCGAGGGCGTGGAGATCGTGCGCATCCGCGAGCCCTTCGACTCGCTCGACGTGGCCGACGCCGTGGTGGAGACCTTCGGGTGCGATCCTCCGCAGGCCTACGTCGCCGCCATGGCGAGCCGCACTCCGAGGCCGCGCTGGATCAACCTCGAGTACCTGAGCGCCGAGGACTGGGTCGAGGCGAGCCACGCGCTGCCGTCGCCGCATCCGCGCCTGCCGCTCGTGAAACATTTCTTCTTCCCCGGCTTCACGGCGAAGACGGGCGGGCTGCTGCGCGAGGCGAGCCTCATCCGCCGCCGCGACGAGTTCCAGGCGGACCCCGGCGCGCAGGCCGCGTTCTGGCGATCGATCGTGGGCGAAGCGCCGCCGCCCGAGACCCTCAAGGTGAGCCTCTTCAGCTACGCCGGCGCGCCCGTGGAAGGCCTCGCGCGCTGCGCCGCGCAGCGGGGCGGGGACACCTGGCTCGTGGCGCCCGAGGGTTACGCGGCGACCGCGCTCGCGGCCTGGCGGCTCGATGCGCGGGCGCGCGAGTCCATCCGCTGCTTCACGATCTCCTTCCTCGCGCAGGACCGCTACGACCAGCTCCTGTGGGCGAGCGACGTGAACTTCGTCCGCGGCGAGGATTCGTTCGTGCGCGCGCAATGGGCGGCGCGGCCCTTCGTCTGGCACGTCTATCCCCAGGACGAGGGCGCGCATTGGGTGAAGCTCTCGGCTTTCCTCGCGCGCTACACCGCCGGCCTGGAGCGCTTGCACGCGGCGGCCTTCACCTCCATGTGGGACGCATGGAACCGCGGCGACGAGCCGGGGTCTGCCGAGTCGGTGAGGCCGGCGCTGGGTGAAGCGTGGGCCGGCTTCGTGGCTCGGCGGGAGGTGTTCGGGGCCCATGGGAAGGCGTGGAGCCATGCCCTGGCCACCCGGGGCGACCTGGCGGCCGAGCTTGCCGATTTCGTGGATAACGTGTTATAATTTAAGGCTTTTCGGGGCAGCGGGA
>DATBEA010000542.1:0-2491 GCA_036276215.1 Usitatibacter sp. | reverse complement strand
CGCCTCCAGCGCTTCCTCGTCGATCAGGCCGCCCCGGGCGGTGTTGATCAAGAACGCGGTTGGCTTCATGAGTGCCAGGCGAGTGGCATCCAGGAAGCGGGCGGTGCTTCCCATGAGCGGCAGGTGCAGGGATACGAAGTCGCTCTCCCCGAGAACCTCGTCCAGCGGACGCAACTCCACGCCAAACTCCTCGACGAACGCCGTGTCGGGATAGGGCTCGTAGGCGAGGAGGCGCATGTCGAAGCCTCGCGCGCGGCGCGCGACGGCCTGGCCGATGCGCCCCATGCCGACGATGCCGAGCGTGGCGTGGTGGATGTCCTGGCCCAGGAAATACTGCACGCCGAAGGCGATCTTCCAGTCGCCGCGCCGCACGTAGGCGTCAGCCTCGGCGATGCGACGCGCCGCCGCCATGAGGAGCGACCAGGTGAGGTCGGCGGTGGTGTCGTCGAGCACGCCGGGCGTGTTCGTCACGCGGATGCCCCGCTTCGTGCAGGCGGGGACGTCGACGTTGTTGTAGCCCACGGCGATGTTGGAGATCACGCGAAGCTCGGGGCAGCGCGCGAGGAGCGGCTCGTCGAAGCGGTCCATGACGGTCGCCATCACGCCGCTCACGCCGCGCATCCGCTGGGCGAGCTCATCGGGCGGCCAGGGCCGATCCTCGGCGTTGTGCTCGACCTCGAAGCGCTTGGCGAGCGCTTCGACGACCTCGGGAAAGATCCCGCGGGTGATGAGGATCTTCGCCATCCCGACCCGCCCGTCAGTCGTCCTTCTTGCGCACGTCCTGGGCGAAGTTCGCGATCATCAGCACGAGGCCGATGAGCACCACGATCGCCATGTCGAGCTCCTTCAGCTTCAGCACCGGCACGGCGAAGAAGAAGATCATGAGGGCGCTCGCCACGACCGCCATCACCAGCTTTCCGGTCCTATTCATCGATTCGCTCCATTGCCTGAAGGCTCCCCGAGGGAGCGTATGTGTCCGTCCAGCCAGCGTGCGGTGCGCAGCAGCCGTGCATCATCGCCCTTGCGCCCGACCAGTTGGACACCCATCGGCATGCCGTTGCCGGCGCTCAGCAGCGGCAGGCTGATCGCCGGCATGCCCGCGAAGGTCCAGAGGGTGCAGAACGCCGGATTTCCGGTCGACTCGAGCCCGCGCGGCGCGGGCCCGGGGGCCGCCGCCGTGAGGATCGCATCGCACCGGTCGAAGACTTCCTCGAAGGCCTCCTCCATCGTCGCCATGCGGTCGATCGCGTTGTTGTAGTCGAAGGCACTCACCCTCCTTCCGCGCTCGATCTGCGAGCGCAACGCCTCGCTCAGGCGGTCGCGGCCGCGCTCGTACTCATCGTGGAAATGGCGCGCGATGTCCGCCTCGACGAGGGTGCGATGCCATTCCCAGGCGTCGGCGGCGACGGAGGGCACATTGAAGGGCTTCACGCCCTCCCCGAGCGACTCGGCGACCTCTTCGAAGGCTTCGCGCGCCTCGGGGGCGGCATCCTGCCAGTTCGGAGTCTTCGTGTATGCGAACACGGGCGGCAACGGCGGAGCCTGGAGCGCTATCTCGCGCAGGCGCAGCGGGGCGGCCGGCCGCGTCGCCTTGTCGTGCTCGTCGTAGCCCACCAGCGGCTCGGCGATGATCGCGATGTCCTCGACGCTTCGCGCCATGAACCCGACCTGGTCGAGCGGAAGCGATTGCGTGAGGATCCCGGTGCGCGGCACGAGGCCGAACGTGGGCTTGAATCCATAGACCCCGCAGAATGCCGCCGGTCCGATCACCCCGCCATTGGTCTGCGTCCCGATCGCGACCGGCACCATGTGCGCCGCGACCGCCGCCGCCGAACCGCTCGAAGACCCGCCCGGGGTGTTTTGCGGATCATGCGGATTGCGGGTCTTGCCCGGCGAGCCCGTCGCGAGCTCGGTCGTTACCGTCTTGCCCAGGATGACGGCGCCGGCCGCGCGCAGCCGCTCGACCGCAGTCGCGTCGTGGAATGGACGGCGTCCGGCATGCAGCACGGTGCCATCTTCCGTCGCCATGTCCGCCGTATCGACGATGTCCTTCACGCCCACCGGAAGGCCGTGGAGCGCGCCCAACGCCCGCCCCTCCTTGCGGTGCAGGTCGGCGCGGCGCGCCTGCTGCAGCGCGCGGGCCTCGTCGAGGAACGCCCAGGCCTGGACGCGCGGCTCGTCGGCCGTGATTCGCGCGAGACAGCCGCGCGTGAGCTCCTCGGCGCTGAGGCGTCCGTCGGCGAGCAGCGCCAGCGCCTGTGCCGCGGTAAGGAGCGTGACATCGACCACGCCTTCGTCGCGCGCAGCTCCCATCTCAGTCGCCGTAGAACAGGTTGGGCAGCCAATAGACGAGCTGCGGGAAGACATAGACGAGGAACATCGCGATGAAGACCATCGCGAGGAACGGGAAGCATCCCTTGAAGATGGTCCAGAGCTCCACGAACGGCGGCGCGATGCCCTTCAGGTAGTACGCCGACATCGCCATCGGCGG
>DATBEA010000541.1:0-2805 GCA_036276215.1 Usitatibacter sp. | reverse complement strand
TAGGAGAGCGACAGCGGCATCATCAGGCGCGGGGCGAACTCCTTGCCGTTCCACACCGGTTTCATGGCAGCCCTGGAAACGCCGAGGATCGCCACCTCCGGCGCGTTCACGATCGGCGTGAAGGACGTGCCGCCGATGCCGCCCAGCGACGAGATGGAGAACGTGCCGCCCTGCATGTCGGCGGGGCCGAGCTTGCCCTCGCGCGCCTTCGCGGCGAGCTCCGAGCTTTCCTGCGCGATCTGGACCACGCCCTTCTTGTCGGCGTCCTTGATGACCGGCACCACGAGCCCGTTGGGCGTGTCGGCGGCGAAGCCGATGTTCCAGTAGTGCTTGAGCACGAGGTTGTCGCCATCGAGCGAGCTGTTGAGCGTCGGGTATTTCTTCAGCGCCGCCACCACCGCCTTCACGAGGAAGGCGAGCGGCGTTATCTTCACGCCGGCCTTCGCGTTCTCCTCGTTCACCCGGGCGCGGAAGGCCTCGAGCTCGGTGATGTCGGCCTCGTCGAACTGCGTGACGTGCGGGATCATCACCCAGTTGCGCGCGAGCGCCGGGCCCGAGATCTTCTGGATGCGCGAAAGGGGCTTCGCCTCGACGGGGCCGTACTTGGCGAAGTCGACCTTGGGCCACGCCGGAAGTCCCAGGTCGCCGAGTCCGCCTCCCGCGGGCCGCGCCTGCGCGCCGCCGCCCGAGAGCGCCTGCTTCACGAAGCCCTGCACGTCTTCCTTGAGGATGCGTGCCTTCGGGCCGGAGCCGGCCACGCGGCCGATCTCCACGCCCAGCTCGCGCGCGAAGCGCCGCACGCCGGGGCTCGCATGCGCCGGGCGCGCGGGGCTCTCTTCGGACGGCGCGGCGGCCGCGGCGGGAGCGGGGGCAGGGGCAGGGGCCGGCGCGGGCTCGGCCTTCGCGGCTGGCGCCGCCGTGGGCGCGGCCTTGGGCGGCACCTTCGGCGCGGGAGACTCCGCGCGGGTCGCGGCGGGCGTCGGGGCCGGGGCGGCCTTCGTCTCCGCCCCGTCCATGGTGAGGATGGCCACGCCCTCGCTCACCTTGTCGCCCACCTTCACGCGGATTTCCTTCACCGTCCCCGCGGAGGGCGCCGGCACCTCCATCGTGGCCTTGTCGCTCTCGAGGGTGACGAGCGAGTCGTCCTTCTTCACCGCATCGCCCGGCTTCACCAACACCTCGATCACCGGGACGTCCTTGAAATCGCCGATGTCGGGAACCTTCACCTCAATCGCGGCCAATCGCTTCTCCTCTTTTTCGTTCTTGTGGTCATTCCCGCGAAGGCGGGAACCTAACCAAGTCGCTTACGCGGTTCCGGTTGGATTCCCGCCTTCGCGGGAATGACGTTCACACTGTCCATGGCGCCGGCTTTTCCGCGTCGATTCCGTACTTCTTGATCGCCTCGGCAACTTTAGCGGCGGGAACCTCGCCCTCCTCGGCGAGGGCCTTCAGCGCGGCGACCACGACGTAGTTGCGGTCCACCTCGAAGAAGCGGCGCAGGTTGTCGCGCGAATCGCTGCGGCCGAAGCCATCGGTGCCGAGGACCTTGTAGCGCCGCGGCACGTACTCGCGGACCTGGTCGGCGAAGGCGCGCATGTAGTCGGTGGACGCGATGACCGGCCCTTTTGTGCCCGCGAGGCATTGGGTCACGTAGGGCGCGCGCGGCTTCTCGGAAGGATGCAGCAGGTTCCAGCGCTCCGCGGCGAGGCCCTCGCGGCGCAGCTCGTTGAAGCTGGGGCAGCTCCACACGTCGGCGGCGACGCCCCAATCCTTCTTCAGCAGCTCCGCGCCCGCGATCACTTCGCGCAGGATGGTGCCGCTTCCCATGAGCTGCACGCGCGGACCGTCGGCCTTTCCCCCATCGGAGAGCTTGTACATCCCCTTGAGGATGCCCTCGCGCGCGCCTTCGGGAAGCGCCGGGTGCGGGTAGTTCTCGTTCATGAGCGTGATGTAGTAGAAGACGTCCTCCTGCTCTTCCACCATGCGGCGCAGCCCGTCCTGCACGATGACCGCGACTTCATACGAGAACGTCGGATCGTAGGAGATGCAGTTGGGGATGACCGAGGAGATCACGTGGCTGTGGCCGTCCTCGTGCTGCAGGCCCTCGCCGTTCAGCGTCGTACGCCCCGCGGTGCCGCCCAGCAGGAAGCCGCGCGCGCGAAGGTCGCCCGAGGCCCAGGCGAGGTCGCCCACGCGCTGCATGCCGAACATCGAGTAGAAGATGTAGAACGGGATCATCGGCACGTTGCTGTTGGAGTACGACGTCGCCGCCGCCATCCACGAGCACATCGCGCCCGCCTCGTTGATGCCTTCCTGGAGGATCTGGCCGTTCTTGTCCTCCTTGTAGAACATGAGCTGGTCGCTGTCCTCCGGCTCGTAGAGCTGGCCCAGCTGCGAGTAGATGCCGAGCTGGCGGAAGAGGCCTTCCATGCCGAACGTGCGCGATTCGTCGGGCACGATGGGCACGATGTTGCGGCCCATCTGCTTGTCCTTCAGCAGCGCGCCCAGCATGCGCACGAACGCCATCGTGGTCGAGATCTCGCGGCCTTCGCCCGTGGCGTCGGTGAGCGCCTTGAACGCCTCGAGCTTCGGCACCGCGAGCTTCACGCTCGTGGTGCGCCGGCGCTGCGGGAGCGACCCCCCGCGCTTGGCGCGCAGCTCCGCGAGGTACTGCATCTCCGGTGCGTCCTTCGGCGGACGGTAGTAGGGGATCTCCGCGATCTTGTCGTCGCTGACAGGGATCGCGAAGCGGTCGCGGAACTGCCTGAGCGCCTCGCTCGGCATCTTCTTCTGCTGGTGCGCGAT
>DATBEA010000540.1:0-2141 GCA_036276215.1 Usitatibacter sp. | reverse complement strand
CGCGCCGAGCGCTCGCCACTCGTCGCGGCGCGAAGCGACATGGCCTACCTCGTGACCGGCGGCTTCGTCGATTTCCGCGACGAGTCCCTGGAGCTCCGCGGCCGGGTGAAGCCGCTGCATCCCGGCGGCCTCGGCATGTCGGCGATCGCGGGCGACGTGCTGATCTCCGGCAAGATCCGCAAGCCGCACATCGAGCACGACCCGTCCAAGACGCCGGCGGCCGTGGCCCGCGCGGGCGCGGCGATCGCGACCCTGGGCCTGTCGGCCGTGGCGACCGCCAGCGCCGACGCCTCGCAGGCAAAACAGAACGATCCGTGCTCCGCGGTGTTCTAACGGCGGAATTCCCACAGGAGGGAAACATGAAGCAAGCATTCGCAAGGACCGCTCTCGCCGCCGCGCTGGCGTCGGGCTTCGCCGTGTACGCCGCCGACAACGCCGGCACGCTCCCCCATGCCGACGCGAAGTTCATCCAGAAGGCCGCGGAAGGCGGCATGGCCGAGGTCGAGCTCGGCAAGCTCGCCGAGCAGAAGGCGATGCGCGAGGAGGTGAAGGAGTTCGCCCGGCGCATGGTCGAGGACCACTCGAAGGCGAACGACGAGCTCGCGAAGCTCGCCGGCGCCAACGGCGTCACCCTGCCCGCCGAGCTCGATTCCTCGACGCGCAAGGAGATGGACAAGCTGCAGGGCCTGGTGGGGGGCGACTTCGACCGCGCGTACATGAAGCACATGGTCAAGGACCACAAGAAGGACGTGCACGAGTTCCGCCACGAGGCCAAGTCGAAGCGCGCCAACGACGCGCAGGCCTTCGCGCAGAAGACGCTTCCCACGCTCGAGGAGCACCTCGCGATGGCGCAGAAGACCTACGACATCACGGCGGCCTCCACGCGCGAGGGCAACCGCGTCGTCGGATCAACGCGCCCGTAGCGTCTCGCCCGCCTGGCGGCGGGACTGGTAGCTGCGCGGGCTCATTCCCACCAGCCGGTGGAAGGCCCGCCGCAGCCGCTCTTCGCTGCCCATCCCGCAGCGGCGCGCCACGGCGGACACGCGCAGGTCGCTTTCCTCGAGCAGGCGCCGCGCGAGGTCCACGCGCGCGCGCTCGATGAAGCGCGCCGGCGGCATTCCCACCTCGCGCAGGAAGAGGCGGTGCATGGAGCGCGCGCTCATGGCGGCCTCCTCGGCCACGCGATCGTTGGTGATCTCGCGCCCCAGGTTGGCGAGGATCCATGCGACCACGCGTGCCACGCGCTCGTGCCCCACCATCTGGGCGGCAAGGTGCGAGCTCACCTGGCGTTCCTCGCCGCTCCTGTGAAGGAACATCACCTTGCGGTGCGCCACCTCCATGGCGAGCTCGCGTCCCAGGTCCTCCTGCACGAGCGCGAGCGTCTGGTCGATGGCCGCCGTGGCGCCCGCCGAGGTGTGGAACTTGCCATCGCGCACGAAGAGGTGCTCGCCGTCCACGTCGATGGCCGGAAAGCGCCGCGCGAGCTCCTTGCAGGCGCGCCAGTGCGTGGTAGCGCGCCGGCCGTCGAGGAGCCCCGCTACCGCGAGCACGAAGACCCCGGTTCCAATCGCCACCACGCGGCGCGCGTCTTGCGCGCGGTTGCGGACATAGCGCACGAGCGCGCGATCCTCGAGGGCGGCCTCCACGACCCCGCCCGCGACGATGAGCGTGTCCAGCAGCGGCGAGGCATCGCGGAAGGAATGCGTGGCCACGATCTGCAGCCCGCACGAGGTCGGCACGGCGCCGGAACGCGCGGCCACGATGCGCGCCGCGTAGGCCGGATCGCCGCCGCCTTTTTTCTGCGCGAGGTTGGCGGCGCGCAGGATCTCCATGGGTCCCGCGACGTCGAGCACCTGCGCCTCGGGAAAGACCACGATCGCCACGCGGCGCGGCGTGCCGCCCTCAGCCATCGTGGGCAAACTCCTCCAGCGCGCGGCGCAGGCTCTCGCGTTCCTCGAGGAGGCCCGCGAGCTGCGCGTCGCAACGGGCGATGGGCTGGGGATAGCCCTTGATCTCGTCGTTCACGCGGTCGAGCCGCGCCCGGATCTCGGCGCGCGGGTGGGGCCGGGTTTTCGCATCCATGCCTTTGCTCCGGGAAACGATGTGACCACCATCCTAGCCGCACGCCTTGCGGCCTGGCG
>DATBEA010000539.1:0-1642 GCA_036276215.1 Usitatibacter sp. | reverse complement strand
TCGTAGGTGAACCACGTGGCGAAGAGCGTGTTGGACTGGTGGGTGATGTTCACGCCCCAGCCCGATTCCGAGCCCGCCGGCGAGCGCCACCAGAGGCCCTGCACGTTGAACGGCCCGCTGTCGGCGCTCGGCTGGATCGTGCCGCTCTGGCCCGCGAAGTTCTGCGGCATGTTCACCGCCGTGTTGCCGGCCCGGTAGAGTGCGTTCGTGCCGTCCGTGGGGAGGCTCGTGTAGTTGAAGATGTCCCAGCCGTTGCTCCAGTTGATGGCGCCTCCGCCGCTCGTGAAGAGGAAGCCGTCGGGGATGATGAAATCGGGCTGGACCACGTTCAAGTTCGCGAATCCCTGGGTTGCGAGCAGCATGAATTTGTACGACACGCCCCCGCCGCCGTAGCCCCCTCCGCCGCCGATCGCGGTATCGCCGTCCAGGTCGTGGTTGAACGTGAAGGTGTGGGTCGTGGCTCCCTGCGACACGGCGATGCCATGGTCGTGGATGAACTGCTGGCCGCTCGACATCGCCATCACGACGATGTACTGGATCTTGCCGTCGGCGCTGGAATAGACCTGGTCGGTGCGCCAGAGGTGGAACGTGGCCTGGCTCGTGCCGGCGAGGCCAAGCCCCAGGGCGAGAGCGAGGATGCGGACGATCGTCTTCATGGGACCTCCGGAGAATTCGGGTGTGGCAATGGCGTAAACGCCCGGAATCAGGGAGATATTCCGGTAAAATCGCCGTCGATGGAACCCGCATCCCGCATCGCGCAGGAAGCTTCGCGCCGCCGTACCTTCGCGATTATCTCCCACCCTGACGCCGGAAAGACAACCCTCACCGAGAAGCTGCTCCTTTTCGCGGGGGCGATCCAGATCGCCGGGAGCGTGAAGGCCCGCAAGGCTTCGCGCCACGCGACCAGCGACTGGATGGAGATCGAGAAGCAGCGCGGCATCTCCGTGGCGAGCTCCGTGATGCAGATCGAGTACCGCGGCCACGTGGTGAACCTCCTCGACACGCCGGGCCACCAGGACTTCTCCGAGGACACCTACCGCGTGCTCACGGCGGTGGACGCGGCGCTCATGGTGATCGACTCGGTGAACGGCGTGGAGGCGCAGACCATCCGGCTGCTCGAGGTCTGTCGGGCTCGGGCGACACCCGTCATCACGTTCATCAACAAGCTCGACCGCGAGGGCAAGGACGCGCTCGCCCTCCTGGACGAGATCGAGCGCATCCTCGGCATGCCGACCGTGCCCTTCACCTGGCCCGTCGGCATGGGCAAGCGCTTCGCCGGCGTCTTCGACATCGCCAACGACCAGATGCGCGTCTTCCGGGCGGGCGAGGACCGGCGCGGGGGCGACGAGGAGATCATCGCGGGCATCGGGAGCAGCGAGAGCGCGCGGCGCTTCGGCGAGGTCTTCACCGAAGCCCGGGGCGAGATCGAGCTCGTCGCGGGCGCCTCGCACGAATTCCACCGCGAGCAATTCCTCGCGGGCAAGCAGACCCCCGTCTTCTTCGGCTCGGCCATCAACAACTTCGGCGTGCACGAGGTGCTCGACGCGTTGATCGAGCTTGCGCCGCCGCCGGGACCGAAGGCCGCGGTGCAGCGCGTGGTCGAGCCCACCGAGGAGAAATTCAGCGGCGTGGTCTTCAAGAT
>DATBEA010000538.1:0-6156 GCA_036276215.1 Usitatibacter sp. | reverse complement strand
CGCGCCGCTGGGTCGTCATCGCGATGCTGCTGGCATTGCACGCGGCACTCATGGCCGAGCCCGGCGAGCAGTTGCAGCGGGCGTGGCTGCTGGTGCACTTCGGCCTTTTCCTGCTGTGGCAGCCTTTCATCGCGGCCGAGCGCGAGCTGGAGCTCTTCCCGGCGGCGTTGCTGCTCACCGTGACGGCGATCACGCTCTACTTCCTCGCCGGATGGATGATCGTGGGCTGGCTGCTGATCCTCATCGGGATCCTGGGCGGCCGCGTCTTCACGGTTCGAGGCAGCGCCCAGCACAAGAACCGCTTCTACCTCTTCGCCTTCGGGTACGTCCTCGCGGTGCTGCTGCTTCGAGCGGTCCCGGTGCTGGTGCTATCCGAGGACGACGTGCGCGGCTCGCTCCAGGCCTTCATCGAGTTCGGGCTGCCGCTCGTCCTCGCGCCGCTCGCCTTCCTGCCGCTGGGCCCCGCCGAGAGCGATGGCAACCAGGTGTTCGATTTCTTCTACGCGGTGCTGGTCTTCCAGCTGGGCGTGGTGGTCGTGCTGGGGTCCATCGCGCTCATGCGCTACACCGACGACGCGTACTTCACATCCGTCGCGCTCACGGTGCTGGGCTTCGGCGCCGCGCTCTTCGTGCTGGCGGTGCTGTGGAACCCGATGCGCGGCTTCGGGGGGCTGCGAACCTCCTTCTCGCGCTACCTGCTCTCCGTGGGCATGCCCTTCGAGCTCTGGATGCGGCGGGTCGCCGAGCTGGCCGACAGCGAGGCCGATGCGGGGCGTTTCCTCGAGCAGTCGCTGCGCGAGGTCGCGGCCTTCGCCTGGGTGCGCGGCGCCGCGTGGCATTCGCCCGACGGCGACGGCAACGTGGGCGAGGAGGGGAACTACTCCACGCGCTTCGTCCATCACGAGCTCGAGGTCGTGTTCCATACCGAGACCAGCCTCTCGCCCGCGCTCTTCCTGCACATGCGGCTCCTCGCGCAGGTGGTGGGGGAGTTCTACGAGGGCAAGCGCCGCGAGAGCGCGCTGCGCCGCAACGCCTACCTGCAGGCCGTGCACGAGACGGGTGCCCGCCTCACGCACGACGTGAAGAACCTGCTCCAGTCGCTCTACGCGCTCGCCTCGATGGCGCAGCAGCTTCCCGGCGAGGGAACCGGCGGCATCATGCAGCGCCAGCTGCCGCTGCTCACCCAGCGGCTTCGCACCACGCTCGACAAGCTGCGCGCGCCGGAAGTGGCGATGCGCGAGCTTCCCGCCTCCTCGCGCACGTGGTGGCGCGACCTCGAAAAGCGCCTCGCGGGCTCGGGCGCGGTCCTCGAGCCCGGCATCGAGATGGACGTCGAGATTCCCCAGGCGCTCTTCGACAGCTTCGTCGAGAACGGCATCGACAACGTCCGCGAGAAGATGCGAGGCGAGCCCGGCATCGAGCTTTCGATCGCTTTCACGTGCACGCCCGCGGGCATCGAGGTCTCGGTGATGGACACGGGCTCGCCCATCGAGGCGTCCGTCGCGCGCCGGCTCTTCCGCGAGCCCATCGAGACAAAGTCGAGCCTGGGAATCGGCCTCTACCAGTCCGCGCGCCAGGCCGCGCACTCGGGCTACCGCCTCGAGCTCGCCGAGAACCGGCAGGGTTGCGTTTGCTTCACGCTCACGCGCGAGGACGGCGCGCTACCCGCCAAGGGCTGAGAGCACCTCGGCGAGGCCGTCCCGCCAGGAGCCGAGGCGAACGCCGAACGTGCGCGCGAGCTTCTCGCTGGAAAGGACCGAGTAGGCCGGGCGCGTGGCCGGCGTGGGGTATTGCTCGGTTGCGATCGGCTCGACCGGCGGCGCCTTGAAACCTGCCACGCCGCGCGAGCGTTCCTCGAAGATGGCGCGCGCGAACCCGTGCCACGACGTCTCGCCCTCCGCGGTGGCGTGGTAGAGCCCGGCCGAAGCGATACGCGGGTCGAGGCCCTCCTGCGTGATCGGGCCGTCGCCGGCGCCAAGCAGCGCCGCCACGGCGCGCGCGATCGCGATGCTCGAGGTGGGAGCGCCAAGCTGGTCGTCCACCACGCGGATCGGATCGCCCTTTGCCGCCAGGCGCAGCATCGTGAGGAGGAAGTTGCGCCCATGGGGGCCGTAGACCCACGCGGTGCGCAGGACGATCGCTGCCGCGCCCGACGCAAGGACCGCGCGTTCGCCCTCGAGCTTGCTGCGGCCATAAGCGCCCAGCGGGTTCGTCGCGTCGTCCTCGACATAGGGCGTGCGCTTGGTGCCGTCGAAGACATAGTCGGTCGAGAAGTGGATGAGGAGCGCGCCAAGGCGCCGCGCTTCGCCGGCGATGAGGCCCGGGGCCACGGCGTTCGCCGAGTGCGCCGCTTCGGGCTCGCTCTCGGCGCGATCGACGGCGGTGTAGGCCGCGGCGTTCACGATCGCCCGCGGCGCCGCCTCGCGGATTCGCGCGACGACCTCCGCCGGATTGGCGAGGTCCATGGTCTCCCGGGTGTGCGCGACGACTTCCGCGCGGCCGGCGAGCACGCGCTCGACCTCGGTCCCGACCTGGCCGCCGGCGCCGGTGACCAGCACCCGGATCAAGGAAACGTTTCCGCCTCGGCGAGCGGGCGGCCCGCCGAATCGCTCGCCTTCAACACCGGCTCACCCGCGAGCGGCCACTCGATGCCCACGGCCGGGTCGTTCCAGAGGAGCGTGCGCTCGTGCTGAGGGGCGTAGTAGTCGGTGGTCTTGTAGAGGAACTGCGCGCGCTCCGAGAGCACCACGAAGCCGTGCGCGAAACCCTCCGGCACCCAGAGCATTCGCTTGTTTTGCGCCGAGAGGACCTCGCCCGCCCAGCGACCGAACGTGGGAGAGGAGCGGCGCAGATCCACCACCGCGTCGAAGACCTCGCCCTCGACCACGCGCACGAGCTTCCCCTGCGCCTGGCGCACCTGGTAGTGCAGCCCCCGCAGCACGTTGCGCGCGGAGCTCGAATGGTTGTCCTGCACGAAGCGCACCTCGCGCCCCGCGATCGCGTCGAACGCGCGCTGGTTCCAGCTCTCGAAGAAGGCGCCGCGCGCGTCGCCGAAGACGGCCGGCTCGATGGTGAGCACGGCGGGGATCCGGGTCGGGATCGCTTTCAAAACACGCGGTCCCGAAGCACGCCGAGCAGGTATTGCCCGTACGAATTCTTCTTCATGGGGTTGGCGAGCTTCTCCAGTTGCGCCGCGTCGATGTAGCCCATGCGAAAGGCGATCTCCTCGGGGCAGGCGATCTTGAGTCCCTGGCGCCGCTCGATGGTCTCGATGAAATGCGCCGCCTCGAGCAGGCTTTCATGGGTGCCGGTGTCGAGCCATGCGGTGCCGCGTCCCATCACCTCGACCGCGAGCTCGCCCCATTCGAGGTAGCGCCGGTTCACGTCGGTGATCTCGAGCTCGCCGCGCGCCGAGGGCTTCAAGTCGCGCGCGACATCGGCCACGCGGTCGTCGTAGAAGTAGAGGCCCGTCACCGCATAGCGCGACTTGGGCTTCTCGGGCTTCTCCTCGATGGAGACCGCGGCGCCGGCGCGATCGAACTCCACCACGCCATAGCGCTCGGGATCCTTCACCGGGTAGGCGAACACCGTCGCGCCCTTGCGGTCGGACGCCGCGCCTTGCAGCGAGGTGGCGAGGTCGTGGCCGTGGAAGATGTTGTCGCCGAGGATGAGCGCCGAGGGCTTGCCCGCGACAAAATCGCGGCCGATGACGAAGGCCTGGGCCAAGCCCTCGGGGCGCGGCTGCACCGCGTAGGAGAGCGTGATGCCCCAGTCGCGGCCGTCACCCAGCAGCTCGGTGAAGCGCGGGGTGTCCTGGGGCGTGGAGATCACGAGGATCTCGCGGATGCCGGCCAGCATGAGGGTCGCGAGCGGGTAGTACACCATCGGCTTGTCGTACACCGGCAGGAGCTGCTTGGAGATCACGCGCGTCGCGGGGTAGAGGCGCGTTCCGGACCCGCCGGCGAGGATGATGCCGCGGCGGCTCATGGCGCCGCTCCCGCCGTGTAGTGCGTCTCGATCCAGCGCCGGTATTCACCGCTCTTCACCGCGGCCACCCACTTGGGATTGTCGACGTACCAGCGAACCGTGCGCTCGAGGCCCGACTCGAAGGTCTCGCGCGGCCGCCAGCCCAGCTCGGCCGCGATCTTGCGGGCATCGATCGCGTAGCGGCGGTCGTGGCCCGGGCGATCGGGCACGGAGGTCACGAGCGAGCGGTAGCCGCCCGATCGCGGGACCAGCGCCTGCAGCGCATCGCAAATCGCGTGCACGACGTCGATGTTGTGGCGCTCCGCGTCGCCTCCCACGTTGTAGGTCTCGCCCGGGCGGCCCTTCTCCAGCGCGGTGACGATGGCCTCGCAATGGTCGGCCACGTAGAGCCAGTCGCGCACCTGCCGGCCGTCGCCGTAGACGGGGAGCGCCTTGCCTTCGAGCGCGTTGGAGATCATGAGCGGGATGAGCTTCTCGGGGAATTGGTAGGGGCCGTAATTGTTCGAGCAGTTCGTGGTGATCGCGGGAAGCCCGTAGGTGTGATGGTAGGCGCGCACCAGGTGGTCGGAACCGGCCTTCGAAGCCGAATAGGGGCTGTTGGGCTGGTAGGGCGAGGCTTCGGAGAACGGCGCGTCGCCGGGCCCGAGCGAGCCATACACCTCGTCGGTCGAGACGTGCAGGAAACGGAAAGCGTCGCGCTCGGCGCCCTTGAGGCGCTGCCAATGGTCGCGCGCCGCTTCCAGCAGCTCGAACGTGCCCATCACGTTCGTCTGCACGAACGCGTCCGGGCCGCGGATCGAGCGGTCCACGTGGCTTTCGGCGGCGAAGTGCACGATGGCGCGCGGCCGGTGCTTCGCGAAGAGCCCTTCCATCAGCGCCCGGTCGCCGATGTCGCCGCGCACGAAGACGTGGCGCGCGTCGTCCTCGAGGCTCGCGAGGCTTTCCGCGTTGCCCGCATAGGTGAGCTTGTCGACGTTCACGACGGGCTCGCCCGCGGAGGCGATCCAGCCCAGCACGAAGTTGGACCCGATGAAGCCCGCGCCGCCGGTGACGAGGATCATGGCGTGCGCGGGGGGCGCGCGCCGCCCGCCTTCTCCAGCTCGATCAGCTTCAGGTACTTGAGGAACGCGCTGTTGCAGCCGATCGCGATGTGCGCGAAGCCGGGACCGCCGTCGAGCAGGCCCAGCCGCAGGAAATAGAACTTGAAGAAGCGCACCAGGGGGCTTGCGAGGAGCCGCCAGTAGCTCGCACGCACTCCCTGCTCGTACAAGGCTTGCGCGTGCAGCGTGGTGTAGCGGTTCTGCTTGGCGACGTAGGTCCCGATGTCGTCGGCCGACTCGTGCAGCAGGTCGCCTTCCAGGCGGCCCACCTCCTCGGTCGTGAGCACCGCCTCGTGCACCTCGTCGTTGGACCAGCCCGCGTGGGCGCGATGGAAGAGGCGCAGCGTCCAGTCGGGATAGCCCTCGCCGTGCGCGAGCCAGCGGCCGAGGAAGCGGTTGCGCCGCGTCATGCGCCAGGCCTTGTAGCGCGGGTCGGCCATCGCCTGGCGGATCGAGGCCTCGAGCTTCTCGCTCACGCGCTCGTCGGCATCCAGGCACAGCACCCAGTCGTTGCGCGCGAGCTTGACCGCCTGCTGCTTCTGCCGCCCGAAGCCCAGCCACTCGCCGGTCTCCACGCGGGCGCCATGGCGGCGCGCGACATCGAGCGTGTCGTCGGTGCTTCCCGAATCGAGCACCAGCGCCTCGTCGGCGAAGGCCACGCTCGCAAGGCACGGGCCCAGCTGGGAGCCGGCGTTGCGGGCGATGATGGCGACGGTCAAGGCAATCTTCGCGGCGTTCATGAGCGCCACGGGCGGCGAGAAGGGCGTGGGAGCGCCATTCTACCCGGGAGCCGCCGGATTAGAATGCGCCATGCCCGGGCCGCGCATCCTGTTCGTGAAGCTCTCCTCGCTGGGCGACGTGATCCACCACCTTCCCGCCGTCACCGACGTGGCCGAGCGCTACCCGGGCGCGCGCATCTCGTGGGCTATCGAGGAGGCGTACGTGGACATCGCGCGGCTGCACCCGGCGGTGACCGAGACGATCGCGGTGGGCCTGCGCGGGGTGCGCCGCCACCCGCTCGCTCCCGGCCGCTGGAGGAGCGTTGCCCAGGCGCGCCGCACGCTGCGCG
>DATBEA010000537.1:0-4858 GCA_036276215.1 Usitatibacter sp. | reverse complement strand
CCGACCGCATCTACCGCTTCACGCCCAGCGCCTCCTCCCCGCACACGGGAACCGTCTTCGCCTCGAATGTCCCGGGCACCAACGGCCTCGCCTTCGACTGGAACGGCAACCTCTGGACCGGCGACGGGACCACCGGGCAGGGGCGCGTCTGGCGGATCTCGCCCCAGGGCGTGCCGACGGAAGTCTTCCGCATCCAGCCCATGGCCAACGAGGTCACCACGGCGAGCGGCGTCACCAACGTCGGGCGAGACGTGCGCTCGCTCCCGCCCGGCACCATCACGGTCACTCCGACTTCCCGCAATGCCTCCAACATCCTGGGCAGCCAGCCGCTCGTGGCCAACGGCGTGGCTTTCGACCATTTGCACAACCTCTACATCGCCGACACGGCGAGGGGCGCGCTCTGGCGGGTCCACCTCAAGAACGACAGCACGCCCGAGATGAGCACCGGCTGCGACGAGACTTTCCCGGCCGACACGCTTTGCCTGAGCCACGTCTGGTTCGCCAATCCCATGCTGGAGGGCGTGGACGGCATCTTCCTCGACGAGCTCGGCAACGTCTGGGCCGACGCGAACGAGCGTAACGCCGTGGTCTATGTCTTCAACTTCACCCGCCAGGCGATCGACGTCTTCCGCAATCCCGTGGACGCGGCGACCCAGCTTCGCAACGCCGGCCCGCTGGAAACCCCCACCAGCCCGGTAGTGGTCGGTCACCGCATGTGCACGGCCAACTCCGACAGCAACCGGCGGGACAACTTCCCGTCCACGGGCGGTGAAATCGGGGGTCCGGGGGAGCCCAAGGGCAAGATCTCCTGCCTGGACCAGCGGGTGACCATCCCCGGGATGCGCCTGCCGGTGCGCTGAGGGGCAGGGCCAAGTCCTTGACGGGGAAGGGGTTTTGCTGCGGCGCCGCAATTGATGCGGCAGCGCAACAAAAAGGCGGCAAAACCCCTTGACTTCATGGGGTAGCGGCGTAAAATTGAATTTGTGCAGCGCAGCAATACAGCCGCTAACCCAGACCCTACAAGGACACACGCCATGTTCAAGATCGACCAGTTCACCGCGGCCAACGAGGCTGCCATCGAGCAATTCTCTTTCTTCGCCAAGCTCTCCCTCGGCAACTTCGAGAAGTTCACCGAACTCGGCCTCGGCGTCGCCCGCGAGTCCATCGCGCAAGCCACCCGCCACGCCCAGTCGCTCGCCGCCGCGCGCGACGTGAACGAGGCGATCGCCATCAACGCCGCCGCCGTCGAGCCCGCGATCAAGCGCGCCTACTCGTACTCGCGCACCGCGTACGAAGCCGCCGCCACGACCAACGAGGAAGTGAAGCGCGTCCTCGAGGCCAACGCCGCCCAGCTGAACAAAGCCGCGGTCTCCGCCCTCGAAGAGGCCCTCAAGTACGCCCCGGCCGGCAGCGAGTCCGTCGTCGGCAACATGAAGACCGCGATGGCCGCGGCCCAGAGCGCCTACGACAACTTCGCGGCGATCAACAAGCAGATCTATGACACCGTGGAGCAGAACGTCGCCACGGTCCAGGCCGCCACCACCAAGACGGCCAAGCGCGCCAGCAAGCGCAAGTAACAAGCGTCGAGGCAGGCAACTGCCATCTCACAGGCCCCCGGCGACCCCGGGGGCTTTTTTCATGGGCGGATGCCGTATCATTTGCCGATGAAAGTGATGGGCATCGCGGGCTACAGCGGCAGCGGGAAGACGACCTTGATCGAGAAGGTCGTGCCCATCCTGGTGGGCGAGGGGGTTCGCGTGTCGCTCATCAAGCACGCGCACCACGAATTCGACATGGACCAGCCCGGCAAGGATTCGTATCGCCATCGCCACGCCGGCTGCACCGAGGTGCTGGTGAGCTCCTCGCGGCGCTGGGCGCTCGTGCACGAGCTGCGCGGCACGCCCGAGGCCACGCTCGACGAGCAGCTGAAGCGCCTGTCGCACTGCGACCTGGTCCTTGTCGAGGGCTACAAGGGCGCCCCAATCCCCAAGCTCGAGGTGCACCGCCGCGATTCCGCCGCGCCGCTCCTCTACCCGGACGATCCCCACGTCGTCGCCGTCGCCACCGACGAGCCGCTCGACACGAGCCTGCCGCAGCTGGGGCTGGACGCGCCCGAGGCCGTGGCCCGCTTCATCGTGAAGCACCTCGGGCTCGACCGCGCGCGCCTCGTGCGCTGACCGTGGGCGTGACGCTCCTTTATTTCGCCAGCCTGCGCGAGGCGGTCGGCCTTTCGCGCGAGGATATTCCGCTGGAGGCCGGATCGACCGTCTCCGCGCTCGTCGAATCCCTTCGCGGACGCGGCAAGGCCTGGAACGATGCATTGGCGCCGGGCAAGTCGTGGCGAGTGGCCGTGAACCAGCAGATGGCGAGCCTTGCCACGCCGGTGCGTCCCGGCGACGAGGTCGCCTTCTTCCCGCCGGTCACGGGAGGCTAGGGTGGCCGCGACCGTCCGCGTCCAGGAAGCCGACTTCGACACGGGCCGCGAGCTCGACGCGATGACGCGCGGGCGGACCGACGTGGGTGCCCAGGCGAGCTTCGCGGGCCTGGTGCGCGCGAGCAGCGAGGGCGACGAAGTGAAGGCGATGACGCTCGAGCACTATCCGGCGATGACCGCGAGGGCGCTCGAGGATATCTGCGCCCAGGCCGCCGCGAAGTGGAAGCTCATCGACACACTGGTGATCCACCGGGTGGGGCGCCTCGTTCCCGGCGACCGGATCGTGCTGGTGGGCGTCACGAGCGCGCACCGCGGCGAAGCGTTCGCCGCCTGCGAGTTCATCATGGATTTCCTGAAGACCCGTGCGCCCTTCTGGAAGCGCGAAGAGACGCCGCAAGGCACCCGCTGGGTGGAAGCGCGCTCGAGCGACGACGAGGCCGCGGCGCGCTGGAAGGCGGGCTAGAAGCTGCAGAAGATCCGGCGGGTGAGCGAGATCATCTCGAGCACGCGCGGATCGTTGATGCGGTAGAAGACCTTGTTGGCGTCCTTCCGCGCCTTCAGCACGCCCGTGTCGCGCAGCACGGCGAGATGCTGGGAGACGTTGCTCTGGGAAGTGCCCACGGCATCCACGATCTCCAGGACCGAAAGCTCCTGGTTGCCCACGAGGCAGAGGATCTTCAGGCGCAGCGGGTGCGCCATCGCCTGCATGGCGGCGCTCGCCTCCTTGATGTACTCGCCCTTGCCGATCAGCTCGAAGATGTCGTTGGAGACCTTCTTGCTCGTTCGGCTGCGTGCGCGGGTTGGCATGGACGGACTCTAAGGGCGTCGATCAGCCTTCGTCAATATAAGTGTTGACTGATATACCCGGGCTTCGCAGAATGCGCACGAGAGCCCATGGACCCACCGGCCACCCGATCCGGGCGCGTGCAGCGCGCGCCCGAGCATTTCCTCGACGCCTCGCAGGTCGCCGCGGTGCAGGCGGGGCGGCGGGATTTCCTGCGAGGCGCATTCGCGGCAGCGGCCGCGCTCGTCCCGTTGGCGAGCCGCGCCGCGGGCGATCCCGCCATCCTCGAGGTTCCCGAGCACACGCGATCGCTCGGCCAGCCCGTCGCCTCGCAGCCCTACGGCTCGCCTTCCAAGTACGAAGGTAACCTCCAACGGCGCGAAAGCCCCGGCCTCACGCAGGTAGGCCAGGCGTCGGTTTCCTTCGCGCCGCTCCAGGGCTTCTTCGGGATCATCACCCCGAACGGACTGCACTTCGAGCGCCACCACCAGGGCTGGTGGGACATCGATCCCGGCACGCATCGGCTCATGGTGATGGGCCTGGTGAAGCAGGCCAAGGTCTACACGATGGACGACCTCATGCGCCTGCCGTCGGTCTCGCGCATCCACTTCATCGAGTGCGGCGCGAATACGGGCATGGAATGGGGCAACGTGTCGGTGCCGACGGTGCAGTACACGCATGGGATGCTCTCGTGCTGCGAGTACACGGGCGTGAGGCTTTCGACGCTGCTCGACGATTGCGGCTTCGACCGCGCGAAGGGAAGATTCATCCTCGCCGAGGGCGCCGACGGCGCGAGCCTCACGCGCACCATCGCCATGGACCGCGCGCTCGACGACGCGATGGTCGCCTGGGGAATGAACGGCGAAATGCTGCGCCCCGAGAACGGCTACCCGCTGCGCCTCGTGGTCCCCGGCATCCAGGGTGTCTCTTGGGTGAAGTGGCTGCGGCGCCTGAAGGTGGGCGACGAGCCCTTCGGCTCGCGCGAGGAGACGCTGCACTACGTGGACCTCATGCCCGACGGCAGGATGCGCCAGTACACGGGCATCCAGGAATGCAAGTCGGTCATCACGTCGCCCTCGGGCGGGCAGGTGCTGCTCGACAAGGGCTTCCACAACGTGACGGGCCTCGCATGGTCGGGGCGCGGACGCGTGAAGCGCGTGGACGTCTCGACGGACGGCGGGCGCAACTGGCGCACCGCGCGCCTCGAGACGCCGGTGCTGGCGAAGTCGCTCACGCGCTTCAACATCGATTGGATGTGGGACGGCGGTCCGGCGATCCTGCAATCGCGAGCCATGGACGATACGGGCTATGTGCAGCCGCGCATCAACCAGCTTCGTGAAGTTCGTGGGTCGCGCTCGATCTATCACAACAACGCGATCCAGTCGTGGAGGGTGGAGGCGGGTGGGGACGTGAGCAATGTGCAGGCTTTCTAGGGCGATCGTTCTCTTTCTCGGTTGGGTTCCCGCCTTCGCGGGAATGACGGCCGGAGCGGGAATGTCGGCCGGAGCGGGAATGTCGTACGGCATCGGCCGGCCCGCGACACCCGACGAGATCGCGGCGTGGAACATCGACGTGCGCCCGGACTTCAAGGGCCTGCCGGCGGGATCGGGGAGCGTCGCGGCCGGGCAGAAGATCTGGGA
>DATBEA010000536.1:0-6432 GCA_036276215.1 Usitatibacter sp. | reverse complement strand
CTCGTTGTCGGACAGGTCCGCCGCGGGAATCCCGTGGCGATGCAGCGTCGCGAGGAGGCGCTGCGTCTCCTCGCGGCCCGAGACCGACACCCCCAGGAAGATCGCCGCCTCGCGTCCCGGCGCATACCGGTAGTTGAACTCGGTCACGCTTCGCTTGCCGAGGAGCCCGCAGAGCTCGCGATAGCTTCCGGGGCGCTCGGGAATGGTCACGGCAAGCACCGCCTCGCGATGCTCCCCCAGCTCGGCGCGCTCGGCCACGAAGCGCAATCGGTCGAAGTTCATGTTGGCGCCGGAAGCGACGGCGACCGCCGTGCGGCCTTTCCAGCCGCGGCGCGCGACATCGCGCTTGAGCCCGGCGAGGGCGAGCGCTCCCGCGGGCTCGAGCACCGTTCGCGTGTCCTCGAACACGTCCTTGATCGCGGCGCAGATCTCGTCGGTGTCCACCAGCACCATGGCGTCCACGTAGCGCTTCGCCAGTGCGAGCGTCTCGCGGCCCACCTGGCGCACGGCAACGCCATCGGCGAAGAGGTTCACGTGCGGCAGCGTCACGCGCCGCCCGAGCTTGAGCGACTGGAACATGGCGCTCGAGTCCACGGGCTCGACGCCGATCACGCGGGTCCGGGGCGCTACGCGCTTCACGTACGCCGCGATGCCGGCGATGAGGCCGCCGCCGCCCACGGGAACGTAGATCGCGTCGATCGGATGGGGATGCTGGCGCAGGATCTCGAGGCCCACCGTGCCCTGCCCGGCAATGACCAGCGGATCGTCGTAAGGATGGACGAAGGTCGAGCGCCGCTTGCGGGCGAGCGCGCGCGCGTGCAGGTAAGCCTCGTGATAGCTGTCGCCGTGCAGCTCGACGTGCGCGCCGCGCGAGGTGACCGCCGCCACCTTGATGCGAGGCGTGGTCACCGGCATCACGACCGTGGCCGCCACCCCCAGCTTCTGCGCGGCGAGGGCCACGCCCTGCGCGTGGTTGCCCGCGCTGGCGCAGGTGACTCCGCGCGCGAGCTGCGAGGCCGAGAGGTGGGCCATCTTGTTGTATGCGCCGCGCAGCTTGAACGAGAAGACCGCCTGCTTGTCCTCGCGCTTCAGGAGCACGTGGTTGCCGGTGCGCCGCGAGAGCGCGGGCGCGGCCTCCAGCGGGCTTTCCACCGCGACGTCGTAGACCTTCGCGGTGAGGATCCTCTCGAGGTAGCCGTCGTCCTTCCTGCGCATGGGCGCAGCATAGCAAGAACGGTTATCCTCCCGCCCCATGGACCAGAACGCGCAGAAGAAGGCCGCCGCCGAAGCGGCGCTCGCCTACGTGCGGGACGACATGGTGGTGGGCGTAGGCACGGGCTCGACGGTGAATTTCTTCATCGACGCGCTCGCGGCGAAGAAGGGCCGGATCAAGGCCACGGTGGCGAGCTCGGAGGCGAGCGCCAGGCGCCTGCGCGCGCTGCACATCCCGGTGGCGGAGCTGAACGACACCGACGGCTGCGACCTCTACGTGGACGGCGCCGACGAGGTGACCGAGCACCTCGCGATGGTGAAGGGCGGCGGGGCCGCGCTCACTCGCGAGAAGATCGTGGCCGCCGCGAGCCGCAAGTTCGTCTGCATCGCCGACGCGGGCAAGCTCGTCGCCGTGCTCGGGAAGTTTCCGCTTCCCGTCGAGGTGATCCCCATGGCGCGAAGCTACGTGGGGCGCATGCTCGTGAAGCTGACGGGCGGCATGCCCGAGCTGCGCGCGGGCGTGACCACCGACAACGGCAACGTGGTCCTCGACGTGCGCGGCCTCACGATCATGAAGCCCATGGAGATGGAGGCCGAGATCGACGCCATCGCGGGCGTGGTGGAGAACGGAATCTTTGCGCGGCGTGCGGCGGACGTGTTGCTGCTGGGCACCGACGCCGGGGTGAGGACCATCGACCGGCCGCGTTGACGCACGGAAGGCTCGCCATGCCATTCCTCGGGACGATCACGCTGGAGTTCTGCGATACCGCCACGCAAGACGCGGGCAAGGACGCGGTGCTGGAGGCCGCGCGCCGCAAGCCGCGCGATTTGGACGACTGGTTCCTCACGCTCACGCGCTCCAACGAGGACTACATGGATGCGACGATGAACGCCGACGGCAGCTTCCGCGTGCAGTGCAGCGACGGCCTGGGGAAGGCGGAAAAGGTCCTGGTCGCGGACTCGCCCGTCGACGAGGAGCTGCTGCTGAAGCTCCTGGACAGCTACTACGAGAACGACGGCGCGTGGAAGGCGCTATGCGCGTGGAAAGCGCCCGCGAAGAAATCGCTGTTCCAGAAGATCTTCGACTAGCAGAAGCCGGTGAAGCAGCAGCCGGCCGCTAGGCCTTCGGCACGTACCCCACCGCCTGGTCGGCGCCCTCGCCGAAGAAGTGCTTCCTCATCTGCTCCTCGAGGTACTTGCGCGCGCGCGGGTCGGCGAGGTTGAGGCGGTTCTCGTTCACCAGCATCTTCTGGTGCTCGAGCCATTGCTTCCACGCCTCCTTCGAAACGCCCTCCCAAAGCCGCTTTCCGAGCTCGCCCGGATAGGGTGGGAAATCGAGGCCCTCGGCCTCGCGCTTCAGCTTGATGCACTGGACCATTCTCGCCATCAGATCTCCTTCACGAATACTTTCGACCGGCGGTCGTAGTTGTAGAGGGCCTGCTTCCCGTCCGGAAGCCAGGCCGGGTCCATCTCGGCGAACCCGCGCTCGATGAACCAGTGGGTCGTGCGCGTCGAGAGCACGAAGAGCGTCTTCAATCCCGCGGCTTTCGCGCGCGCCTCGGCATAGGCAAGGAGCCGCTCGCCGCGGCCGCCGTCGCGGTAGAACGGGTTCACCGCGAGCGCCGCCAGCTCCACGGTCTTCTTGTCGGGAAACGGATAGAGCGCGGCGCAGCCGAGAATGTTCCCGCCGGCCTCGATCACGAAGAAATGGGCGATCTCCGCGGCGAGCTGGTCGCGGTCGCGCTTCACCAGCACGCCCTGCTGCTCGAGCGGCTCCAGGATCTGCACGATGCCGGCGATGTCGTCGGCGGTCGCGGTGCGGATGTGCTCCGGGGACTCGGGGACGATCATCGTCCCGATGCCGTGGTGCGTGAAGAGCTCGATCAGCAACGCGCCGTCCACGTGGCGGCTGATGAGGTGCGAGCGCTTCACGCCGTGGGAGGCGGCGCGCACCGCGCACGGAAGATAGATCTGCACGTCCTCGGGAAGGTTGTTGGCGCGCTCCAGGTCCTGGGCCTCCCGCACGGTGAGCTCGGTGATGAGCCGCCCCTTGGCGTCCAGCGCGCCGGCGGTCTCCGTGAGGAAAATGAGCTTGTCGGCGCCGAGGGCAACGGCCGTCGAGGTCGCCACGTCCTCGACCGTGCAGTTGAAGACATCGCCCGTGGGCGAGAAGCCGATGGGCGAGATGAGCACCACCTCGTGGTCGTCCAGGCGCTTCCTGATGCCATCGGCGTCGATCTTGCGCACCTCACCCGTGTGCCTGAAATCCACGCCGTTCACCACGCCAACGGGCTTCGCGGTCACGAAGTTGCCCGAGGACACGCGGATGTCCGCGCCCCACATGGGGCTGTTGGCGAGCTCCATGGAAAGGAGCGCCTCCATCTCCACGCGAACGATGCCGTTGGCCTCCTTCACGCAGGCGAGCGCCTTGTCGTCGGTCACGCGCCGGCCGCCCACGTAGTGGGGCGTCACGCCATGCTGGCGCATCTGCTCCTCGATCTGCGGGCGCGTTCCGTGCACCAGCACCACGCGCACCTCCAGGCTCACCAGCACATTGATGTCGTGCGTGAGCTGCTGGAACTCGCCGTCGGCCAGCACCTCGCCGCCGAACGCGATCACGAAGGTCGCGCCGCCCCATTGGTGGATGTAGGGCGTGGCGGCGCGAAACCACTTCACGAAGGCTTCGGTCTTGAGCCTGGGATTCTTCGCCATGGGCGCGATTCTATCCGCGGAAGTCGCCCCACAGCGCGTGGATGGCGGCGAGGGCCGCGAGGGGCGCGGTTTCGGCGCGCAGCACCCGCGGGCCCAGGCCCACGGGCTCGGCGCCTTGGGAGAGGGCGAGATCCTGCTCGCGCTCCGAAAACCCGCCCTCGGGTCCCACGAGGAGCTCGACCGCGCCTTGCGGCGGCGCCTGCGCGGCAAGGGCCGGCGCGCCCGGCGTGAGCACCCAGCGCGGCGTCGTGGGCGGCACGCCGATCCAGCCCTGGAAGCCCAGCGTGGGCCGCACATCCGGGATCCGGTTGCGACCCGACTGCTCGCAGGCGGCCACGGCGACGCGCCGCCAGTGCGCTTCGCGGCGTTCCGCCCGCTCGCCCGCCAGGCGCACCACGCTGCGATCGCACACGACGGGCTGTATCCACGCCACGCCCAGCTCGACCGCCTTCTGGATGATCCAGTCCATCTTGTCCGCCTCGGGGAGCCCCTGCACGAGGCCCACGCGAAGCGCCGCTTCCACGTCGGCCTCGCGAAAGCATCCGACCTTCACGTCGACGCGGTCCTTCTCCGCGCGCTGGATGGTGGCCTCGTACTCGCCGCCGCGGCCGTCGAAGACCACGATGCTGTCGCCCGCCTTCAGGCGCAGCGACTTCGCGACATGCTGGGCGGCTTCCGGTGCGAGCGCGAATTGCGCGCCGGGACCGAGGCGCAGGTCGCAGTGGATGCGGGGAAGGGGCATCTAGACCAGAGGCACGAGACGCGAGACGCGGGGAAAGGCCTTGGATGTTTAGGCGATGCTAGCATGGAGGAATCGCCGTCGCGCCCTCTCGCGCCTCGCGTCTCACGCCTCGTGCCCGATATCACCGTCGCCTTCGCCGCGCGCGTCATCGACGCGGTGCGCACCATCGCCGCCGAGGAGATCCTTCCCCGCTACCGCGGCGTCGCAGGGACCCGCAAGGACGACGGAAGCCTCGTCACCGAGGCCGACCTCGCGGCGCAGCGCGCGCTGGTGAAGCGGCTCGGAGCCCTCGAGGCGGCGCCGGTTCTCGGCGAAGAGATGCCCGAGGGCGAGCAGCGCGCGATCCTCGATCGCGGCGGGCGCATGTGGTGCGTCGATCCCCTGGACGGCACGCAGAACTTCACGCGGTCCATCGCGTTCTTCGCGGTGTCGGTGGCGCTCATGGAGGACGCCCGGCCCGTGTTCGGCGTCGTGCACGATCCGGTGGCCGGCGAATCCTTCCATGCGGTGCGCGGTGCGGGCGCGTGGCTCGACCACAAGGCCCTTCGCGTTCCCGCCTTCGCCCCTCGCCTTGCCGGCGCGATCGCCGAGGTGAGCCTGCGGCGCGACGCCACCGCAAGCCTGCGCGGCGCGCTGAAGAGCCATCCGCCCTATGCGCGGCGGCTCACGAGCGGCTCCTCGGCGCTTTCGTGGTGCCACCTCGCGGCCGCGCGCGTGGACGCGATGGTGCACTCCGGGCAGAAGGTGTGGGACTACGCGGCGGGCGCGCTGGTGCTCGAGGAAGCCGGGGGCTCGCTCTGCGCCATCGAGGACGACGATTTCTGGGCCGCGCCCGTGTGGCGCCGCTCGGCCATCGCCGCCCGCGACGCGGCGCTTTTCGCCGAATGGCGCGCCTGGATCCGCGGCCGCCTTGCCGCGCCGGGGACTTCCTAGAAGCTCATGCAGGCCGCGGAGAGCAGGCCCACGGCGAGCGAGAGGCTCCCGAGGAAGAAACCCTGCGCCCCGTTGCCCGCGGGGATGTCCCTGGTGATCGACGGCATGATGAGCTTCACGCCCACGAAGGCCACGATCTGGGTGAAGAGCGCGATCGCGCCCCAGATCGCCATGTCCACCAGGTTCGCGCTGTGCTGCACGGCGGAGGCGAGCGGCGCGATGAAGCCCAGGACCGCGCCCGTGAGGCTGAAGGAGGCGGCCATGTTGCCCTCGCGGATCATGGCGAAGTCGTCCCACGGCGTGATGCGGACATAGGTCGCGAGGAACGCGCCCAGCAGGACGATCGCCACCCCGAGGTAGGCCAGGAAATCGTCGAAGCCGGCGAACGAATCGAACACTTGTCTCATGTTGTCTTCCTCACGTGAAGTAATGCGGCACGAAGCGGCTCGAGTTGCGCGTGATGGGCGAGTCGTCCTCGCGGATGCCGATCCCGGCGGGCTCCTCGCCCACCACCCACGATCCGATCACGGTGTAGTTGCCGTCGAAGCGCGGCAGCTCGTGGTAGGCCTGCCAGATGAACCCCTCGGCGCCGTAGTCGCCGGGCGCCTCGAGGGTGGCGCCGCGCGCGCTGATGGAGACGTTGGCGCCTTCGCGCGAGTAGATCGGCTTCTTCACGAAGTCGGTGGCGAACTTGCCCGGCTCGAAGCTCGCCGCGAGCAGGTTGGGATGCTCCGGGAACATCTGCCAGAGCGTGGGCAGGATCGCCTTGTTCGAGAGCAGCATCTTCCACGACGGCTCGATCACCCGCGCCTTGCCGGCGAGCAGGTGCACCG
>DATBEA010000535.1:0-3989 GCA_036276215.1 Usitatibacter sp. | reverse complement strand
CGCGCACCTCAGAGCTCATGCTCGCCTCCGCATCGTAATGCAGCTGGAGGCGCTCGCGGATGTTGCCGATCGCCATGCGGTTGCCGGCGGTGCGCTTGTTGGCGGCCGGCAGCGGGTTGGTGAGCTCCATCAGGACGCGTCCCGAGGCGAGCGCCACGACGATGTCGATCTCGCCACCGGCCTCGGAAGGCTCGATGCCGTGGTAGACCGCGTTCTCGACCAGCGGCTGGAGGGTGAGCGCCGGCACCAGCGCGTCGGCCGGCATGGTCTCGGTATGCCAGGTGACTCTCAGGCGCTCTCCAAGTCGAAGCGACTCGAGCGCCAGGTACTGCTGCGCGAGCTCCACCTCCTTGGCGAGCGGCGTGAGCGTCCGGTTTTCGGCCATCAGCACCCGGAAGAGGTCGGCCAGGTCCTCGAGGGCGTGCTCGGCGCGGCGCGGCTCCGAGCGGATGAGGGAAAGGACCGCGTTGATGCTGTTGTAGAGGAAGTGGGGCCGGATGCGCGCCTGGAGCGCCTGGATGCGCGCCTCGGCGACGGCGGGCGAGAGCGCCCGGGCCCGCAGGTCGAAGTAGAAGAGCGTGATGGCGGTCACGAAGAAGGCGACGAAGGTCACCTGGCCGAAGGTCATGTTGCCCGGGAAGGGCATGAACATCGACGAGCTCTCGTAGAGGGTCCAGGTGAACCCGAGCTCGAAGGCGGCGAGGAGCGCGATGGCGCCCACGTAGCCGATCGCGTTGAGGAACCGCCGCGCCGCGCACAGCGCCAGCAGGGTCGCGATGAGCACCGGCTCGCCGAAGGCGGCGATCACCAGGAATTCCAGCCAGATGGTGTCCACGCTGGGGGCGCGGATCACCGCGGCCGCGCCGAGGAGCGCGTTCACGAGCACGAGCGAGCGCAGCATCACGCCCAGGTTGCAGAAATTCGGCAACCGGATGCCGGCACCTGTCTGATTTATACTCGCCACGGTCGCTCATTTGGCCATTGCCGCCGCTTCCATGCAACAAGACGACGATCCGGCCCCGGCCGGAACACCGAAAGCGTGGTCGGGGCGATTCGCCGAGCCCCTCGACCGGCTCGCCCAGCGATTCAACGCCTCGGTCGGGTTCGACCGCCGCCTCGCCCCCTTCGACATCGCCGGATCGCTCGCCCACGCGCGCATGCTCGCGCGCTGCAAGATCATCGCCCAGCCGGACCTGGAGGCGATCGAGCGCGGGCTGGCCCAGATCCGCTCCGAGGTCGACGAAGGCCGCTTCCCGTGGTCGATCGAGCGCGAGGACGTGCACCTGAACATCGAGGCGCGGCTGACCGACCTGGTGGGTGAGGCCGGCAAGCGCCTGCATACCGCGCGCTCGCGCAACGACCAGGTCGCCACCGACATGCGCCTCTGGCTGCGCGCCGCCATCGACGACATCCTGGCGAAGCTGCGTGCGGTTCGCGCGGCCTTGATCGAGCTCGCCGAGCGCCACGCCGATACGCTGATGCCCGGATTCACCCACCTCCAGGTGGCCCAGCCGGTCACCTTCGGCCACCACCTGATGGCGTACTTCGAGATGTTCACGCGCGACGCCGAGCGGCTCGCCGAATGCCGCCGGCGCGTGAATAGCCTCCCCCTGGGAGCCTCGGCGCTCGCCGGGACCAGCTATCCGATCGACCGGGAGAGCGTCGCTCGCGAGCTGGGGTTCGAGAGCGTGGCGCAGAACTCGCTCGACGCGGTGTCCGACCGGGACTTCGCCGTCGAATTCCTGGCCGATGCCGCGCTCGCCATGGCGCACGTCTCGCGCCTCGCCGAGGAGCTGGTGCTGTGGTCCAGCCCCGCGTTCGGCTTCGTGAAGATCGCCGACCGCTTCTGCACCGGCTCTTCCATCATGCCGCAGAAGAAGAACCCCGACGTGCCGGAGCTCATGCGCGGCAAGGCCGGGCGGGTTTTCGGCGCCCTGGTGGCGCTGCTCACCGTCGTGAAGGGACAGCCGCTCGCCTACAACAAGGACAACCAGGAGGACAAGGAACCGGTCTTCGACGCCGCCGACACGCTCGCCGACGTGCTGGCGCTCCTGGCCGAGCTCCTCGCGGGCCTGGAGCCGGTGCCGGCGCGCATGCGCGAGGCGCTGGACCGCGGGTTCGCCACCGCCACCGACCTCGCCGACTACCTGGTGCGCAAGGGAATGGCATTTCGCGACGCGCACGACGTGGTGTCGCGGGCGGTGCGCGCGGCCGAAGCCGCCGGCAAGGACCTGGCGGGCCTTGCGCTCGGCGAGCTGCAGGCTTTCTCGAAGCTCGTGGGAGAGGACGTCTACGCCGTCCTCACGCCGGAAGGCTCGGTGGCGTCGCGCGCCCACGTGGGCGGGACGGCTCCGGCGGCGGTGCGCGCGGCGATCGCACGCGCCAGGAAGCGCCTCTAGGCCGTTTCCTCCACCTTGGCCTTGTAGATGCGGCAGATGCGGCGGGTCTCCGGGCCCGAGAGCCGGTCGCCCATCCGCCCGCACCGGTAGATCCGCTGCGAGAGCTTCTGGCACCAGCTGCAGGTCTGGCAGTCGCCGAACATCGTGCCCTCGTTGTCCTCCTGGAGCGTCACGAGCGCCTCGCGCAGCGCCGATACCGCGTTGCGGATGCGGTTGGGGCTGATGTTGCGCGTGGCGTTCTGCCAGGGAAGCGACGGCTGCGACTCGTAGAGCAGCCGCTCGCCGGCCGCCGAGAGGCGAAGGCGGACGACGCGCCGGTCGATGTCGTCCTCGAAGCGCTCGATGAGCCCGCGCCGGTCGAGCAGCAGCAGCGTCTGCGAAACCGTGCCCTTGGTGAGGCCCAGGTAGTCGGCGAGCGCCTGCGGCGTGTTCGAGTAGCGGTTGGCCCTGTTAAGATAGACCAGCGCCTGGAGGTGGACCGGCTGCATCCCTTCGTCGCCGCCGGACTTGCGCAGCTCCGTGCGCATGAGGTTCCCGAGCCGTTCGACCAGCTCGAGAAGGACGAGCGGATTCTTGTCCAGGCGTCCCTCCGTCGCGGAATGTCCCGCGTGACGCCATTAGTATCGGGTCGATACGAAAAAGTCAAGCTTTTGCGGCCCCGATTTTCGGTATCGAATCGATACGATCTCGGGGAAAGCGGCTTTTGGCGTCATTTCCACGCCGGTTTCACGCCCGATTGCGCCTCGATCGCGCGCGCGAGCGAGGCGAAGAGCTCCTCGCCGCTCCTCGTGTCGCGCCATTCGCCCTCGCGCCACGCGAAGTGGTAACCGCCCGAGCGCGCCGCCACCCAGATCTCGCGGTTCGGCGTCTGCCGGTTCACGATCACGCGGCCGCCGTCCGCGCCCGTGACGGTGAGGATCCCCGATTCGAGGTCCACGTCGAGGCCTTCGGCATCCTCGACCGAGGATTCGATGCGCGCGAGCACCGCGTCGACGGCGCGATGGAATTCCGATTCATTCATAATTGCCCCTCCATGATACGCGCCGCCATCCTCGCTTCCCTCCTCGTCCTCGCCTGCGCGTGCGGGCAGAAGGGCGCGCTCAAGCTTCCCGATTCGAAGGCCGGCACGGTGCAAGGCGCGGTCGCGCAGCCCACCCCGGCCACGCCGCAGCCCGCCGCCGCGCCGCCCTCCACGCCATGAGCACGCTCGAGCGCTCGGGCGGCGTCCTCGCGATGGATGGCGTTCGCCTGGACGAGGTGGCCGGGCGTTTCGGCACCCCGTGCTACGTCTACTCCCGCGCGGCGATCGAGTCGGCGTACCGCGACTTCGACGAGGGCCTCGCCGGCGTCGACCATCTGGTCTGCTACGCGGTGAAGGCCAACTCCAGCCTCGCCATCCTCGACGCGCTGCAGCGCCTGGGCAGCGGCTTCGACATCGTCTCGGGCGGGGAGCTCGCACGGGTCCTCGCCGCCGGCGGCGACGCCGCGCGCGTGATCTTCTCGGGCGTCGGGAAGTCCGAGGCCGAGATGCGCGCGGCGCTGGCCGCGGGCATCCGCTGCTTCAACGTGGAGAGCGAGCCCGAGCTCGAT
>DATBEA010000534.1:0-9097 GCA_036276215.1 Usitatibacter sp. | reverse complement strand
TTGCCCTGGAAGCCCTCGTTGGTGGACGTTCCGTGGAAGGTTTCGCCGTTGAAGTTGGTCGCCGCGACCTGCTGCGCGATGGCGTCCGTGTTCGGCCCGAAGAGGTTCACCGTCCCGCCGTTGAGGAGCGGAAGCGCAAGCGAGTAGAGCGGGAAGCCGCCGTTCAGCACTTCCTTTGTCTTGCCCTGGGCGTACGAGTAGGAGAAGTCGGCGTCCCAGTTGCCCCAGGAGCCCTTCACGCCGCCGACCAACTGGTAACCCTCGTTGGTGTCGGTCGTGTCGCGGTTGCCGTTGAGCGCCGCGCGGTAACGCACGTTCAGCACCTGGCCGTTCACGCCCGCGGCGATCGCATCGGCCGTCGGGTAGAAGGGCGTGCCCGGGCTTACCGTGATCGTGGAGGGGATGTCCGCGTTCGGACCGTAGAAGAACAGGTTCGAGATCGGCACCGGCTGGATGATGAAGTGGTTTTCCTGCTTGCCGTAGAGCGCCGTGCCGTAGGCCTGCCAGTTGTTGGTGATCTGGAACTTCACCTGGCCGAAGAAATTGATGTCCTTCGTGTCGGGAATCGATTCCACGCCGGGTTCGCCGGCCGGGTCGAAGAAGCAGTTGCCGAGGTCCGCGAAGTAGGTCGAGAAGCCCCCGGTGCACTTGCCCGTGCCGCCCGGCGTACCGATGCTGCCGGTCGTGACGCGCCCCGGGAACACGTTGCTCGAAAGCGTGTTGTAGTTGATGTCCGGGATGTAGGCCGTGTTGGAGAAATCGCGGTCCTTCTGGTCGAGCGGCTTCTGGTGCTCGTAGGAACCCGAGATGAAGACGTTGTAGCGGTTGGTGCTGAGGTCGCCGAAGCCCGCCGACGCGCTGTACTTCTCCTGGGCGCCGCCGCCGGTGCGGGTCGGCTCGCCGTACCAAATGGTCGCTTCCGCGCCACGGTAGTCCTGGCGCATGATGAAGTTGATCACGCCCGCGATGGCGTCGGAGCCGTACACCGCCGAGGCGCCGTCCTTCAGCACCTCCACGCGCTCGATCGCCGAGAACGGGATCACCGCGAGGTTCACGCCCTGCACGCCGTTCACCTCGCCGGCGAAGCCGTTGACGCGCTTGCCGTTGATGAGCACGAGGGTGCGGCTACCGGTCAGGCCGCGCAGGTTCGCCGTCTGCGCGGAGAAAGTGGTTGCGCCGATGGTGCTGGAGGAAAGCACGCTCCCCACGCTCGCGTTGGAGCCCAGCAGCTGCAGCAGCTCGACCGCGTTGGTGGCGCCGCTCTTGTCGATCTCCTCGCGCGTGATCACCGTGACCGGCAACGCGCTTTCGCCTTCCACGCGCTTGATGTTCGAGCCCGTGACCTCGATGCGCTCCTTGGCCGCCGGCTGGCCGGGAGCCGTCTGTTGCGCATTCGCGCTGAATCCCGTCGTCCCAAACGCGAGTGCCGCCGCCACCGCAATGGCGAGCTTGTTGTCTTTGCGATTCATGTTTTCCCCAGGGTTTGATTTCGGCTTCGAGAAGTTAATGAGCGTGCCGATGAGCGTCAACGGAATTCGGCCTCGCATCGCCTTGCACGTTGTCCACGAGCAACCCAGCGCATCCAATCAGGTGAAATCACTCCAAATCTATTGGAATGCCTCATGCCTCGCCGGGCGCGGAGCTCTCGGTGAGCATCCGGTTGAGGACGCGGATCGTGAGGTCCGCGGCCGCGATGAGCTCCACCAGGCGCTCGGCGCGTTTCGACAGCCGCTTCGCCTCGGGCGACACCCGCGCCTCGTCGATGGAGACGATCCGGTCGCCCGAGTGGATCCGCATCCACTCGTGGACCTCGCCCGCGGTGACCTCGAGCTGCGCCGCCGCCTGCTCCGCGCTGACCCGCCCCGAGCGAACCGCCTCGATCGCCTGCAGCCGCTCGCCCAGGTGGATGTGCTTTCTCTTATTCATCGATGTCCACTCCGCTTCCAGGAATTCCGAGTTTGTCCTTGAGGATCGCCACCTCGAGGGTGCGCTGCCCGAGCAGCCGCTCGAGGTTCTTCACCTGCAGCTTCAGGTCCGCGATCTCGCCTTCCACGGCCTTGTTCTTGTCGGGAGCGGTGAGGTCCGTGTCGAGCAGCTCCCGGTAGACCTTGCGCCAGTAGTAGAGGACGTTCAGCGCGATCTGGTGGCGCTTGGCCACGTGCGCGGCCGACATCCCCGGGAGCATGGATTCGCGCACGATCGCGATCTTCTCCGAGAGGCTGCGGCGGTGGCGAAGGCCGCGCGGCCCCGCGTTCGGCACTTTCAATCCATTTTCTCCGGCTGACGTCTTTTTGCGACGTTAGCATCGGAGTTGGTTGCAGATACAACTATTGGCGTTACGGCTTGTTACGCATCGATACGGTTGCCGCGCGGCGGCGGCGTGGCGTTACGGAAAATGTGTTACCGGAGCGGGCGCGCGCGGGGAGGAGCCGGGCCGGCGATTCCGCGGCCCGGTTTCAAACGGAATACGCCCTTGAAATCACTGGGAAAATCGCCCCACGTTCCTGTATAATGAATATCCAGGTGATCGATGGCGTCTCATCCGGTTGACGCCTCCACCGATTCGCGGCCGCAGGCACCAATGTGCGGGCCGAATTCCCAGCAGCACCATTCATCTGCCTGAACCGGTTTCGAGGCAAACACCTCGCGGGCCGATTTTTCAGGAGATCGACATCAGCACGTCATTCGAAAGCCTCGGGCTCCTGCCCGAGCTGCTTCGCGCCGTCGCGGAGCAAGGCTATACCGAACCCACCCCCATCCAGGCGCAAGCCATCCCCCTCGTGCTCTCCGGGCGCGACCTGCTCGGCGCCGCGCAGACCGGGACCGGCAAGACCGCGGGCTTCACCCTGCCGCTGCTGCAGCGCCTGGCGCCCCTCGCCACCAAGAGCTTCTCGCCGGCGCTGCACCCGGTGCGCTGCCTGATCCTCACGCCGACGCGCGAGCTGGCGATCCAGGTGCACGAAAGCGTGCTGGCGTACGGCAAGCACATCCCGCTCCGCGCGTTCTGCGTCTACGGTGGCGTCAACATCAATCCGCAGATCGACGCCCTCAAGAAGGGCGTGGAGATCCTGGTCGCCACGCCCGGTCGG
Organism: Usitatibacter sp.; assembly: GCA_036276215.1. GTDB lineage: Bacteria > Pseudomonadota > Gammaproteobacteria > Burkholderiales > Usitatibacteraceae > Usitatibacter. The sequence goes on along the minus strand of DATBEA010000534.1, from coordinate 6,008 downwards.
CTGCTCGACCTCATCGGCCAGAAGGCCGTGAACCTCGGCAAGGTGCAGATCCTGGTGCTGGACGAGGCCGACCGCATGCTCGACATGGGCTTCATACCCGACATCAAGCGCATCATCGCGCTCATTCCGGCGGCCCGGCAGACGCTGCTCTTCTCCGCGACCTTCTCCGACGACATCCGCAAGCTCGCCCAGCAGTTCCAGAAGGACCCGGCGAAGGTCGAGGTCGCGCGGCGCAACGAGCCGATCGCCCTCGTCACCCAGTACGTGCACTTCATCGACGCCAACCGCAAGCGCGAGCTTCTCTCGCACCTCGTGAGGAAGAACGACTGGGAGCAGGTGCTCGTCTTCACCAAGACCAAGCATGGCGCCAACCGCCTCGCCTCGCAGCTGCAGAAGGACCGCATCAACGCCGACGCGATCCACGGCAACAAGAGCCAGAACGCGCGCATCAAGGCGCTCGAGGACTTCAAGCAGGGCAAGGTGAAGGTGCTCGTCGCCACCGACATCGCGGCGCGCGGCCTCGACATCGAGGACCTGCCGCACGTCGTGAACTTCGACCTGCCCCATGTCCCCGAGGATTACGTGCACCGCATCGGGCGCACCGGCCGGGCCGGCGCCACGGGCGAGGCGCTCTCGCTCGTGTGCAGCGAGGATCGTCCACTCCTCTCGGCGATCGAGAAGCTCATCGCGAAGAAGATCGAGGTTCGTCCCGTCGAGGGCTTCGAGGCGGGCCGCATGCCGCCGCGCACCGAGGAAGCCGCACCGCCGCGCCGCCAGGAACAGGGCAAGCGCGGACAGGAACAGGGCAAGCGCGGACAGGGCCAGCGCGCCAAGCCCGCCGGCGATGCCCAGCGCGAGCGTTCGCGGGGCGGCCGCGGCCGTAGCGAGAGCCGCCGCGAAGAGCGCGCTCCGCGCTACGCCAATTCCCCCGTGCCACGCAGCTCCGGCGATTCGGGTGGCATGGATTTCAACAAGCCCTACGAGCCGTCGCCTTCCGCGGACACGGCACCGCGCCCCGAGCCCACGCATCGCAAGCGCTCGTCGCAGCCGGTCCCGGCGCTCTTCCGCAAGAAGGCCGCCTGATGCGAGACGCGGCCCCGCAAGTCACCCACCTCGAGGACTACACGCCGCCCGCGTTCCGGATTTCCTCGGTCGCGCTCGAGGTGCATGTCGAGCCGGGTGACGTGCGGGTGCACGCGACGCTTTCCTTCACCCGCAACACCCCGGGCGAGCCGCTCGTGCTCGACGGCGGCGACCTGGAGCTGCTCGAGGTTCGCATCGACGGCAAGACGCTCGAGGCGAGCCGCTACGAGGCCGATCCATCGCGCCTCGCCATCGCGGAAGTGCCGGATGCGTTCACGCTGGAAACCCTCGTGCGCTTCGACCCGTGGAAGAACACGAAGCTCGAGGGGCTCTACGCCACCGCGAGCGGGCTGGTCACGCAGTGCGAGGCCCAGGGCTTTCGCAGGATCACCTATTTCATCGACCGGCCCGACGTGATGGCGACCTACTCGGTCTCGCTGTGCGCGGACAAGGCGCGCTTCCCGCACCTGCTCGCCAACGGCAACCTGGTCGCCTCGGGCGAAGGCACGCCGCCCGGCTGGTTCGTCGCTCCCGCTTCGGCCGGCGCGAGGCACTGGGCCCGCTGGGAAGACCCGTTCCCGAAGCCCTCGTACCTCTTCGCGATGGTGGCCGCGGACTTGGACCTCCTCGAGGACCACTTCACGACCGCCTCCGGCAAGAAGGCGCTGCTGCAGGTCTACGTGGAGCGCGGCAAGCTGGACCAGGCCGGCTTCGCCATGCAGGCCCTCAAGAAGTGCATGCGCTGGGACGAGGAGGTGTTCGGCCTCGAGCTCGACCTGGAGCGCTTCATGATCGTCGCGGTGTCCGACTTCAACGCCGGCGCCATGGAGAACAAGGGCCTCAACATCTTCAACACGAAGTACATCCTGGCGCGCGCCGACACCGCCACCGACTACGACTACTACGCCGTGGACCGCGTGGTGGCCCACGAGTACTTCCACAACTGGACCGGCAACCGGGTCACCTGCCGCGACTGGTTCCAGCTCTCGCTCAAGGAAGGCCTCACGGTCTACCGCGACCAGGAATACGGCGCCGACGAGTATTCGCGCCCCGTGGTGCGCATCCAGGAAGTCCGCAACCTGCGAAGCCGCCAGTTCCCGGAGGACGCGGGCCCCATGGCGCACTCGGTGCGCCCCGAGTCCTACGAGGAGATCAACAACTTCTACACCTCGACGGTCTACGAGAAGGGCGCCGAGGTGGTTCGCATGTACGCGACGCTGCTCGGCAAGGAAGGTTTCCGCAAGGGGATGGACCTCTACTTCCAGCGCCACGACGGCCAGGCCGTCACGTGCGACGATTTCCGCGCCGCCATGGCCGATGCGAACGGCGTGGAGCTCTCCCAATTCGCGCTCTGGTACTCGCAGGCCGGCACGCCGGTGCTCGAGTGCCGCGGCGACTACGACGGCAACGACGAGACGTACACGCTGCACGTGAAGCAATCGTGCCCTCCGACTCCGGGGCAGGCGCGCAAGGAGCCCTTCGTGATCCCGCTCGCGGTGGGGCTGGTGGACCTGGACGGCCGCGACCTGCCGATCCACACCGACGCCGCCGCGCTTTTTCGCGCTCCCAAGGGCGGCGACGGCCGCACCGCGGTGCTCGCGGTCACGCAGGCCGAGCAGTCGTTCGTCTTCAGGCAGGTGCCGGAAAACCCGGTGCCGTCGCTGCTTCGCGGCTTCTCGGCCCCGGTGCACGTGCGCTTCGGCTACACCGACATCGAGCTCACGCACCTCATGGCGTACGACGCCGATGCCTTCAACCGGTGGGAGGCGGGCCAGTCGCTCGCGATCCGCATCCTTCTCAAGGCGGTCGAGAGCATCCGCGCCGGGCGCGAGATGCAGGTGCCCGCCGAGTTCGTCGAGGCCATGGGGCGCATCCTGGGCGACGGCGCCAAGGATCCGGCGTTCGCCGCCGAGGCGCTTCAGCTTCCCTCCGAGGGCTATCTCGCCGAATGCATGGAAGTGGCCGATCCCGACGCGATCCACATCGCGCGCCTGCGGCTCATCCGCGAGATCGCCACGCGCTATCGCACCCGCTTCGAGGGCGCCTTCCGGCACTTCACCGTGGCCGGGCCCTACTCGCCCGATGCGGCCGCGTCCGGGCGCCGCGCCCTTCGCAATACCGCGCTTTCATACGTGTCGACGATCGACGACGCGACCTCCCGCGCGCTCTCGTTCCTCGAATTCCGCCGCGCCGAGAACATGACCGACGCCATGGCGGCGCTGGTCTGCCTGGTCGATTCGGCGGGCGCCGAGCGCGAGCGCGCCCTGTCGATGTTCCACGACAAGTGGAAGGGAGAAGCCCTCGTGGTGGACAAGTGGTTCCGGGTCCAGGCCATCTCGTGGCTGCCGGGAACGCTCGAGCGCGTGAAGGCGCTCACGAATCATCCGGCGTTCGACATGAAGAATCCCAACCGCGCGCGCGCGCTGCTGCACGCGTTCGCGATGGAGAACCCGCTGCACTTCCACGCGGCCGACGGCAGCGGCTACCGCTGGGTGGCCGAGCAGGTGGTGGCGCTCGATCGCCTCAACCCGCAGGTGGCCTCGCGGCTCGCGCGCGCCTTCGATCGCTGGAAGAAGTACGACGCGAAGCGCCAGGGCCATGCCCGCGCCGCCCTGGAGTCCATCCGCGACTCCGAGGGGCTATCCGGAAACGTCGGCGAGGTGGTCGGGCGCGCGCTGGCCTGAGGCCGCGGCGCGACGGCGCGCCCGCGGAAGGGGCCAGGCGGCGCCCGTCCAGCGCTCGTAGGCCGTGCGGACGCGGTGGGCGCGCGATAGGGCCTTCTGCGCGGCCATGACGCGCCAATGCCAGAAGCCGCGCGAGCCCAGGCGCTCGCGCTTCGCGGCGAACGCCCTCGCCACGTCTTCCTCGAGGAAACGCATCCAGCGCGTGCGCGTCGCCTCCACGCTGAATTCGCTCCCACGCCGCAGCCCGTTGTCCACCATCGCCTGGAAGAGGCGCGGATTGGCGCGCAGCAGGTCGAGCGAGCGCAGCACGTCGCCGGGACCGGCGATCTCGATGAAGTCGATGGCCGAGCGGCGGATCTCGCGATACGCCGGCTCGGGGGCGGCAAGCACCGGCACCCCGGCAAGCCACGCGTTGTAGATCTTGGTGGCGGGCTTGGTGGCGAGCACCGAGAGGGCTTCGCTCTCGTCGCGCGCGGAAAGCGAGATGTCCACGTCACGGTAGTCCTCCCACCCGGTGCGCGCGACCGCGAACTCGATCCCGCGGGCCTCGAGGGCGCGACCGAACGCGGCGTCCCCGAACCATTGCGGCAGCGACCCCGTCCTCCCGTGATAGGCGATGCGGCGGATCGCGGCTCCCCGCGCCCGGTCGCGGCCCCTCAGGCCGGGCTGCGGCCACAACGGCACGAACCGCTCGTGGGAGGCGAGGTCCTGGCGGTTCTGGACGACCGCGAGGTCGCACGCCGCCACGGGCGCGCGATCGGCGCGCACCACCACGAGGAAGCTCGAGTGGCGGGTCGAGCAGAACTCGTTGGCATCGTCGCGGTGCACGACGGCGATCGCGCCGGGCCGGAAGCCGCTCCCCGCGCTGACGGTCCAGCCGCGCGAACGCAGGGCCTCCCGCAGGCGCAGGTACGTCTGGGCGACCCAGGAATTGCGCCCCCCCACGAAGCGCCCGGGCTCGCGGTCGATGGCCGCCTCGGCCAGGCCTTCCAGGTCACGCCAGTGGGTGTCGTGGTTGCCCAGCACGAAGTGCAGGGCCTTGGGCGAATCCATCGCCGGACACTACGGGCGATGTGTTGGCCGATTGTGCAAGATCCGCGCAGGGTTGTAACGAGTTGTTGGCGCCCCAAAAGCGAAGGGGCTGCCCACGAGGCAGCCCCTTCGGTCGGCAAGCGGCGCGATCAGTTCTTCTTGATCGTCTCGAGCATCTTGAAGATGCTCTTGGGGGCGCCCATGAAAAGCCGCTTGAACGTCTTGGGGAGGCAGCGGCGCTCCAGGGTGTTGCGGCGGACTCGTTTGCGTTCGGCCATGGAATCTAGACTCCTGATGAGCCTTGGATTATAGCAGCTTCGCGTTCCCGTCCACGATCTCGGCCGGGGCCCGGGAGCCGTCCTGCTTCACGATCTCCCCGCGCGCCCGGGCAAGGCCGGCCTCGAATGTGCCCTCGAACCGGGTGCCGTCCAGGAACCAGAAGACTCCCTTGCCCTCGGGATGCCCCTCGCGGACGTCCCCCTCGTACTTCATCCCGGCCGAGTAGAAATAGGCGCCCTTGCCGGTGAGCGCGCCCGCGGTGATGTCGCCCTCGTAGCGGTCCCCGTTCGAGAAGTAGTAGATGCCCTTGCCCTGGGCCCTGCCGGAGGCGAACGGCGCCTCGACCCGGTCCCCGGCCTTCGTGTAGTAGCGGCCCCGGCCCTGCATCACGCCGTCCACCATCTCGCCCTCGTACCGGTCGCCGCTCGCGAAGCGGTAGATGCCGACCCCGTTGGGCTTGCCGTTGGCGAAGGAGCCCTCGAAGACGTCGCCCCCCCTCGTGGTGTAGCTGCCGCGCCCGACGATCACGCCCAGCTGCACGTCGCCCTCGTAGGTGTCCCCGTTTGCGAACTGGTAGCGCCCCTTGCCGTCGGGCCGGTCCACCGCGAAATGGCCCTGGTAGCGGTCGCCGTTCTCCCACTGGTACGTGCCCTCGCCCTGCTTCAATCCCTCGCTGAACTCGCCCTCGTACTTGAACGACTTGGAGATGTACTCGCCGTGGCCATGCAGGCTCGCCCCGCGCATGGCGCCGCGGTAGATGGAGCCGTCGGCGAAGGTGAGCTCGCGCACTCCCGGGGATATCTCGCGCCCGGGAATGGGATCCGGCGGCCGGGGAGGCGAAGGCGCGCTGGAGGACACGGAAGGCGGCGCGCTCACCCGGTCGGCGGGACGCATGGCGGCCACGGTGGGATCGGCCGCGGCAAGCTTCTC
>DATBEA010000533.1:0-1747 GCA_036276215.1 Usitatibacter sp. | reverse complement strand
CTGATCCTGGATGAGGGGTGGTGGGTCGTAATGGGATCGAACCATTGGCACCTCCCGTGTGAGGGGAGTGCTCTACCGCTGAGCTAACGACCCGGAAGAGAAGTGCATTTTACCAGACAAAGCCCGTAGAATCGCGGTCTTTACCCCGAGCGCCATGGTCCGCACCCGCTTCGCACCGAGCCCCACCGGTTACCTGCACCTGGGAGGCGCGCGCACCGCGCTCTTCTCGTGGGCCTATGCGCGCCGTCACGGCGGGAAATTCGTGCTGCGCGTCGAGGACACCGACGTCGAGCGCTCCACCCAGCAGTCGGTGCAGGCGATCTTCGACGCGCTCGAGTGGCTGGGCCTGGACTGGGATGAGGGCCCGTTCTACCAGATGAAGCGCCTCGATCGATACAAGACGATCGCCGAGGAGCTCCTCGCGAAGGGCCTCGCGTACCGGGACTACTGCACGAAGGAAGAGCTCGAGGCGATGCGCGAAGCCCAGGTCGCGCGCGGCGAGAAGCCGCGCTACGACCGGCGGTGGCGAGATTCGAAGGAAGCGCCGCCGCCCGGGCGAACGGCCGTGCTGCGCTTCAAGAACCCGCTCGAGGGCGACGTCACCTGGAACGACCTCGTGAAGGGGCCGATCAGCGTCTCCAACGAGGAGCTCGACGACCTCGTGATCATGCGCGCCGACGGCGTGCCCACGTACAACTTCGGCGTGGTCGTGGACGACATCGACATGGCGATGACGCACGTGATCCGCGGCGACGACCACGTGAACAACACGCCGCGGCAGATCAATGTCTACCGCGCGCTGGGTGCCGGGCTTCCCGAGTTCGCGCACGTGCCGATGATCCTGGGCCACGACGGGCAGCGCCTGTCCAAGCGCCACGGCGCCGTGAACGCGATGCAGTACAAGGACGAGGGCTTTCTTCCCGAGGCGATGGTGAATTACCTCGCGCGCCTGGGCTGGTCCCACGGCGACGAGGAGGTCTTCTCGCGCGAGCAGCTCGTGGAGTGGTTCGACCTCGAGCACGTGAACCGCTCGCCCGCCCGCTGGGACCACGAGAAGCTCAAGTGGCTGAACGGCGAATACCTGAAGAGGCTCCCCGATGCGGAGCTCGTCTCGCGGCTTCGCGCGGCCAAGCCCGAGCTCTACGCGACCATCGCCTCGCAGATGGACCCGGTCGCGATGACGGCCGCGGGGCGCGCGAAATTCCACACGCTGGCGGACCACGAGTCCTTCCTCGCCATGCTGGCGACGCCCACCCGTCCTTCCGATCCGGCTGTTGCGGCGCATCTCGACGCCCCGGGCCGCGAGGTCCTTCGTGCGCTGGTCCCCAAGCTGGCGTCGGTCGAGCCGTGGACGGCGCCCGCCATCAGCGTGAAGCTGAAGGAGACCGTCGCCGAGCGCGGCGTGAAAATGCCCCAGGTCATGATGCCTTTCCGGGTGGCCCTCACCGGGCAGGCCCAGACCCCGTCAATCGATGCGATCGCCGCCGCATTCCGCAAAGATGTCGCGATCGCGAGGCTGGAGCGGGCGTCCAGCCCCTGACGTAGGACAGCGCTGACGCGAGCGGCGCGCCAGTCCTATCGAACGCGTGGAATTTGCGGAATCTTTGCCGCGAGGCAAAGTCGTATTTGGACGACCGCGGCGTGCGGGGCTCTTCCAAGAAGAAAAGTGAACAGCGAACCTCCGAAATTTGTCGCCGGCGTGGGAGCTTCGGCCGGCGGCCTCGAATCCCTCGAACGATTCTTTCGC
>DATBEA010000532.1:0-1839 GCA_036276215.1 Usitatibacter sp. | reverse complement strand
CAGTCGGTCTCGAAGGCGAGCGGGGCGTACTGCGCGCCCGGCGAGTTGAGGTTCTCGTCGATACCGCGCCCGGTATGCACGCGGTAGAAACCGCCCACCACGAACTGGTCCATCATGTAGACGACCGGCTCGGCCACGCCGTTATCGACGCTCTCGAAGGTGTACACGCCCTCCTGGATGATCACCTCGTGCACCGGCTGGCCTTCCTTGATGACGGCCATCTTGTTGCGCGTCTTGCGGTTCAGGTTCCTCACGTCCTCGGGGCTCTTCACGGTCATGATGCCCATGCCGTAGGTGCCCGCGTCGGCCTTCACGATGCAGAAGGGCTGCTCCGTGATCCCGTACTTCGCGTACTTCTCGCGCACCTCGTTCAGCACGAACTCCACGTTGGCCACGAGGCAGTCCTCGCCTTCCTTCTCGGCGAAGTTCACCTTGCCGCACTGGCTGAACGCCGGATTGATCACCCACGGGTCGATGCCGATCAGCTTCGCGAAATCCTCGGCCACCCGGTCGTAGACGTGGAAGTGGTGCGACTTGCGCCGGGTGGCCCACCCCGCGACGAGCGGCGGGAGCACGGGCTGCTCGATGCCGCGCAGGATCGCGGGGATGCCCGCCGAGAGGTCGTTGTTCAGGAGCACGGCGCACGGGTCGAAGCCCTCGACGCCCACGCGGTTGCCGCGCCGCTGAAGCGGCTCCAGCGTGATCTTCTCGCCCGCCGAGGTCTCGACCTCGAGCGGCCCCTGGAGATCGGGGATGAGGCTCCCGAAGCGCACGTCGAATCCGGCGCCTTCGAGGATGCGCCCGAGGACCGCCACGTTCTGGAGGTAGTGCGCGTTGCGCGTGTGGTTTTCCGGGACGATCAGGAAGCGGCGCGTGTCGGGGCAGATGCGCTGCACCGCCGACATCGCGGCATGGACGCAGAGCGGCAGGAATTCCGAATTCAGATTGTTGAAGCCGCCCGGGAAAAGATTCGTGTCCACGGGAGCCAGCTTGAAGCCGCTGTTGCGCAGGTCCACCGAGGCGTAGAAGTTGACCGGGTGCTCCATCCACTTCGTGCGGAACCAGCGCTCGATCTCGGGGCGCTCGCCGAGCACGATGCGCTCGAGCTCCTGCAGCGGTCCTGTGAGCGACGTGGTGAGGTGGGGAACCATGTTGTCCTCGGGGCGGGAGGGTCAGTTTACACGCTTCGCAATGCTAGAATTCCACGCTCTGCCGAGCCTCTTTCCGGCCCTTCCGGGCCCGCACCGATGACCCCCGTCCAATCCCTCGCGGCCACCGTGACGCTGCTCGCGGCGTCCAACATCTTCATGACCTTCGCGTGGTACGGCCATTTGAAGCACGTCCAGTCCTGGCCGTGGTACCTCGCGGCCCTGGCGAGCTGGGGCATCGCGCTTTTCGAGTACCTGCTGCAGGTGCCGGCCAACCGCATCGGCTTCGCCTCGGGCATCACGCTCGCCCAGCTGAAGATCGTGCAGGAGGTCGTCACGCTCGCGGTCTTCGTGCCCTTCGCCGTGTACTTCATGGGGCAGCCGCTCAAGTGGGACTACCTCTGGGCGGCCGCGTGCATGATGGGCGCGGTCTATTTCATCTTCAGGTCGTAGGCCCGCCATGCACCTGCACGTCCTCGGGATCTGCGGCACGTTCATGGGCGGCCTCGCGAAGATCGCGGCCGAGCGCGGCCACACGGTCACCGGTTGCGATGCCCACGTCTATCCGCCGATGAGCGAGCAGCTGCGCGCGCTCGGCATCGAGCTGCACGAGGGCTACGACGCCGAGCAGCTCGAGCGCTACAAGGCCGACCTCTACGTGGTGGGCAACGCGATGACCCGCGCGAAGCCG
>DATBEA010000531.1:0-10963 GCA_036276215.1 Usitatibacter sp. | reverse complement strand
TCCTGGGCAACGGCCAGGTGGTGCTGATCCTGAACCCCGTGCAGCTCGTGCACCGCGAGGCGCCGGCGCTCGTGACCACGGCCGCCGCGCCCCCGCCGCGCGCCGAGCAGCCCGCGCTCGTCGCCGAAGGCAGCTCCGGCGCGCCGCTCGTGATGGTGGTGGACGACTCGCTCACGGTGCGCAAGATCACGAGCCGCATGCTCGCGCGCGAAGGCTACGAGGTCGCCACGGCCAAGGACGGCGTGGACGCGCTGCAGCAGCTCCAGGACCTGAAGCCCGACTGCATCCTCCTCGACGTGGAAATGCCCCGCATGGACGGTTTCGAATTCGCACGCAACGTGCGCGCGGACGCGGCCACCCGGGCGATCCCGATCATCATGATCACCTCGCGAACGGCGGACAAGCACCGCAACCACGCGCTCGAGCTGGGCGTGAACGAGTACATGGGCAAGCCCTACCAGGAAGAGCAGCTCATCGCCCTCATCCGGCGCTACACGACGGAAGCGGCGGTCGCGTAAGGATTCGCGCCGCCGGCCGTCTAATTCGCGGTCCCGCAAGGAGATTCGAATGGACGGCAGCCACGAAGACGGTCCCTACCTGGGCGAGCGACTCGCGCGGCGCCATTTCCTGCGCGCGGCCACGGCGGGCGCCGGCGGGCTGCTGCTGCCGCTCGCGTCGTTCGCGGCGCCCGGGCAGGTCCACGACCTGCAGGGCAAGGTCACGATCAACGGCCGGCCGGCGACCTACAAGTCCGACATCATTCCCGGCGACCGCATCGTGACCGGCAACGACGGCCATTTCGTGTTCGTCATGGGCCAGGACGCCTTCATGGTGCGCTCGCGGAGCGAGTTCGTGATCGAGAAGCACGAGGAGAGCGCCGGGTTCCTGCGCCTGGTGACCGGCGCCCTCGGCGCCGTGTTCGGCAAGGGGCGTCCCCGCGTGATCCACGCGCAGAACGTGACCGCAGGCATCCGCGGCACGGGCATCTACACCGAGACCCGGGGCGACGGCACCTACTTCTGCACGTGCTGGGGCGAAGTCGCGCTCGCCTCGGTCGACGATCCCAAGGACCAGCAGGTGGTGTTCTCGGCGCGCCACGAGCCGCGGCTGGTGGCCTCGCAACCCTCCGGCGGGACGCGCTTCGCCGCCGCGCCCTTCGAGACCCACACGGACGAGGAGATGGACATCCTCCAGAAATGCGTGGGGCGGCGCTCCCCGATCCTCGTCCCCGGCGGGGACGACCCGAAGGCCTAGCGGTAGAAGTAGGCGAGGACCGCCGCGCCGAGCCCGATCCGGTACCACGCGAACACCTTGAAGTCGTGGTGCGCCACGTAGCGGATGAGGGCTTTCACCGCGATCAGCGCGAACACGAAGCTCACGACGAAGCCCACGGCGATGTTGGCGAGGTCGTCGGCCGAGAGGAGCGCCCGGTTCTTCACGAGCTCGTAGCCCGTGGCCGCGAACATCACCGGGATCGCGAGGAAGAACGAGAACTCGGTGGCCACGTTGCGCGAGAGGCCGCCCAGCATGCCGCCCATGATGGTGGCGCCCGAGCGCGACGTGCCGGGGATGAGCGAGAAGCACTGCGCGATGCCCACCACGAGCGCATCGCGCCACGTCATGTCGTAGACCGAGAGCACGCGCGCCTCGCCCTTCTTCGCGTACCAGCGCTCGACCGCGAAGATCACGAGCGCTCCCACGATGAGCGCCGCCGCCACGCTCGTGGGATTGAAGAGGTAGTGCTTGATGACCTTCTGGAACGCGAGCCCCACGATGGCGGCGGGCAGGAACGCGACGAAGAGGTTGGCCGCGAAGCGCTGCTGCACCGGGTCGCTCCCGAGGCCGCCGAAGGCTTTCACGATCCGCACGCGGAATTCCCAGCACACGGCGAGGATCGCGCCCAGCTGGATCACGATGTCGAAGACCTTCCCCTTCTCGTCGTTCGCGCCGAGCAGGTCGGAGACGATGATGAGGTGGCCGGTGGAGGAGACCGGGAGGAACTCGGTGAGTCCCTCCACGATGCCCAGCAGGAGGGCATCGAACAACGCGTGTGCGTCCATCGCGCGCTAGTCTACGCCATGGCTCGCGCGATCGCGCCCGCCGGGCAGCGGGGCGGCCTGCACGCGGTTCCTGCCCAGGCGCTTCGCCTCGTAGAGGGCGGCGTCGGCGTCGCGCAGCATGCGCGCGAGCAGCTCGCCGGGCGCTTCCTCGGCCGCGGCGCGCGCGTCGGCCACCGCCGTGCATCCCAGGCTCATCGTGGCGCGCACGCGCTGGCCCTGGTAGTCGATTGACACGCCCTCGATCGCCTCGCGAATGCGCTCGGCGGCCGCCACGCAAGCCTCGAGCTCCGCACCCGGGAGCACGAGCGCGAATTCCTCGCCGCCCATGCGCGCGATCACGTCGTGGGGCCGCTGCTGCAGGCGAAGCTCCTCGCCGACCGCGGCGATCAGCGCATCTCCCGCGCCGTGGCCGCAGAGGTCGTTCACCGTCTTGAACCGGTCGAGATCCGCCATGACGATGCCGACCGCGCCGCCGTAGCGCCTTGCGCGCATGAGCTCGTTTTCGGCGAGCGCGAAGAACCGGCGGCGGTTCGCGAGGCCCGTCATCGCATCGGTGGTCGCCAGCCGGCGCATGTCGGCCTCGGTCTTCAGCAACTGGCGATGCTTCTCCTCGAGCTCGCCATGGGTGCGCGCGTTGGCGAAGGCGACCGCCACGTAGCCGCACAGGGTCCGGAACACGAGCTTCTCGCGTTCGGCGTACGCGCCCGGCGACGACGATTGCACCGTGAGGACCCCGAGGAGCTCGTCGTGCAGGGTGAGCGGGCCGAACCAGAGGCTTCGCTTGGGGTCGGTGCCCGGAATGCGCGTGCCGGGGGGGCCGGATTCGTCGGCCTCGACGTAGATTTCCTGGCGCTCGCGCGCGGCGCGCGCGCCGTAGGATTCGAGGTCCTCGAGGGCGATGTCGCGCACGGGGAGCGATCGCCCGCGCTCGATGGCGTGGCGCGTGAGCTTCTTGCCTTCCGCATGGAATGCGAAGACGCCGATGAAAGACACGTCCGCGAGGCCCCTCAGGTGCCGGTCGATGGCTTCCAGCATCGCGCCCGGATCCAGGTGCGCGGTGATGTCCTGGCCCACGAGGCGCAGCTGCTCCAGCGTGTCGAGCGCCACCTCGAGCGTGCGCGCGCGTTCCGATTCGGCTTGCGCGATGGAGCGCTGCCACTCCGCCTCGACGCGCTGGCGGTCGGTCTCGTTGCGCTCGCGCGCGAGCAGCAGCTGGTTGGCCGCGCGCCGGTTCTGCTCGTTGCGCTCCTCGGCCCGCGCGGCGCGCTCGGCCCGCAGCGCCCCCTGCACGTCCCCGGCGCGTTCGTGCGCGCGCGCGATCTCGGTGTAGAGCTCGCTCTTCTCGTGGTGGCCGCCGATCGCCTCCACGACGCCGAGAGCCTCGTCGAGGAGCCTCAATCCCGCGTTCGGCCCGGCGTAGCCGGCCGGGGCGAGGCGGTGCGCGGCATGGATCTCGGCGAGCGCGCGCAGCGCCTCCACCTCCCAGAGCCGCGAGCGCGTCTTGCGGGCGAGCGCGAGCGACTCCTCGGCGCGGGCGAGCGCTTCCCCGGCACGGCCCAGCCGCGAGAGCGCCGTCGCCTCGATCGCGAGCAGGCACGCCACCTCCGGTTGCGCTCCCAGGTCGCGCATGCACCTTTGCGCATGCTCGAGCCGCGCCAGCGCCTCGGCGTTGCGGCCGAGGGCGAGGAGCGAATCGCCGAGGTAGTAGCAGGCGATCGCGTAGCCGCGCGATCGCGGCTGGTCTCCCAGCACGTCGAGCGCTTCGACGAAGAGCTCGATGGCGCGCCCGGGTTGCCCGGTGTCGGAGAGCTGCCGGCCGAAGTTGGCGAGCGCATGGCCGATGGACCGCGGCCAGCCCAGCGCGCGCGCCTTCGCGAGCACCTTCTCGGCCAGCGCGCAGCACGCTTCGCGGTCGCCCAGGTTCGACTGGGCCGAGACGAGCCCCGATTCGGCGCGGAAAGCCTGGTCGACGAGCCCGCACTCGGGACCGAGCGCCGCGGCGGCCGAGAGCTCGGGCACCGCGTCGAGGAAGGCGCCGCGCTGGAAGACGATGAAGCCTTCGATCAGCTGGTGATGGGCCTGGACCGCGGCCGAGCGCTCGGGCTGGGCATCGCGCAGCGCCGCGAGCCCCGAGGCGAGCGTCGTGGGATCGCCGAAGCTGTGCGCGAGGAGCGAGGCGGCGCGCGCGTGGGCGAGACGCTCCATGTCCTTCGCCTGCGCGTATGCCGCGACCGCCTCGTCATAGCGTGGCAGCTCCCGGTCGCGCTCGCCGCGCGCTTCCGCTAGCCGCGCGAGGACGAGCGCGCAGTCGCCGGTGCCGGCATCGTCCCCGGCCTCGAGGAATCCATGCCGCGCCTCGGAGGCGAGCGCCGCGGCTTCGTCCAGGCGTGCGAGGAGCAGGGCGCATTCCGCGCGGGTGAGCGTGATGCGGGCGCGAAGGCCGTCGTTTCCCGGCTCGGAGGCTTCCAGGACCGCGAAAGCCTCCCGCGCGAGGCGCTCGGCGCGCCGGGTGTCCCGCTGCCGCAGGTGCCAGGCGAGCGTCGATAGCACGGCGGCGCGGTCGGGGCCGCGCGCCGATTCCAGCTTTTCCTCGAGCGGCGGGAGCGCCGAATCCGGTGCGTAGAGGTCCATCGCCTTCGCCTGCATCAACCCTTCTGGTAGATCTCGGCGCCCTGGCGCACGAACTCGATCGACTTCACTTCCATGCCCTTCTTCAGGGCCTCGTCGTCGGAGACGCCGTGCTTCGCCGCGAACTCGCGCACGTCCTGCGTGATCTTCATGGAGCAGAAGTGCGGCCCGCACATCGAGCAGAAGTGCGCGAGCTTGGCGCCTTCCTGGGGCAGCGTCTCGTCGTGGAACTGCTTCGCCTTGTCGGGATCGAGGCCCAGGTTGAACTGGTCCTCCCAGCGGAATTCGAAGCGCGCCTTCGAAAGGGCGTTGTCCCGGATCTGCGCGCCCGGATGGCCCTTGGCGAGGTCGGCCGCGTGAGCGGCGATCTTGTACGTGACGATCCCTTCCTTCACGTCGTCCTTGTCGGGAAGGCCCAGGTGCTCCTTGGGAGTGACGTAGCAGAGCATCGCGGTGCCGTACCAGCCGATCTGCGCGGCGCCGATGCCGCTCGTGATGTGGTCGTAGCCCGGGGCGATGTCGGTCGTGAGCGGGCCGAGGGTGTAGAACGGCGCCTCGTGGCAATGCTCGAGCTCGAGGTCCATGTTCTCCTTGATGAGCTGCATGGGCACGTGGCCCGGGCCCTCGATCATCACCTGGACGTCGTGCTTCCATGCGATGGACGTGAGCTCGCCGAGCGTCTTCAGCTCCGCGATCTGGGCCTCGTCGTTGGCGTCGTAGATGGAGCCGGGGCGCAGCCCGTCGCCCAGGGAGAACGACACGTCGTACGCGGCCATGATGTCGCAGATCTCCGCGAACCTCGTGTAGAGGAACGATTCCTCGTGGTGCGCGAGGCACCACTTGGCCATGATCGAGCCGCCGCGCGAGACGATGCCCGTCATGCGGCTCGCGGTGAGCGGGATGTACGGCAGCCGCACGCCCGCGTGGATCGTGAAGTAGTCCACGCCCTGCTCCGCCTGCTCTATCAGCGTGTCGCGGTAGATCTCCCAGGTGAGCTCCTCGGCCTTGCCGTCGACCTTCTCCAGCGCCTGGTAGATGGGCACGGTGCCGATGGGCACGGGCGAGTTGCGGATGATCCACTCGCGCGTCTCGTGGATGTGCCGGCCGGTCGACAGGTCCATCACTGTGTCGCCGCCCCAGCGGATGGCCCACGTCATCTTGTCGACCTCCTCGGCGATGGAGGAGCTCACCGCGGAGTTGCCGATGTTGGCGTTGATCTTCACGAGGAAGTTGCGGCCGATGACCATCGGCTCGGTTTCCGGGTGGTTCACGTTCGCGGGAATGATGGCGCGCCCGCGAGCCACCTCGTCGCGCACGAATTCCGGCGTGACCTCCGCGGGAATGGACGCGCCGAACGACTCGCCGCGATGCTGGCGGCCGAGGAGGGCGGCCATCTTCTTGCCGAGCGATCCCGACGCGGCGACCTCCGCGAGGTACTCGCGGCGGCGCAGGTTCTCGCGGATCGCGACGTACTCCATCTCGGGCGTCACGATCCCGCGGCGGGCGTAGTGCATCTGCGAGACGTTGGCGCCCTGCTTTGCGCGCCGCGGCGCGCGCGTGAGCGAGAAGCGCAGCTCCGCGAGCTTGGGATCGGCGAGCCGCTCGCGCCCGTAGCGCGACGTGGGGCCGTCCAGCACCGCCGAATCGCCGCGCTCCTCGATCCACTTCGCGCGCAGGGCCGGCAGCCCCGAGCGGATGTCGATTCGCGCCGCCGGATCGGTATACGGCCCGCTCGTGTCGTAGACGTAGACCGGCGGGTTCTTCTCCGCGCCGAACGAGGCCGGCGTGTCCGTTTGTTCGATCCTGCGCATCGGCACGCGAAGGTCGGGGCGCGAGCCCTCGACGTACACCTTGCTCGAGCGCGGCAGGGGCTGGACCGCGGCGTCGTCGACGTGGGCGGTCGTGGCGATGAATTTGGGATGGGCGTTCATGGCGGGCTCCTCGCGGGCCCCGGGGCGAAAGGCGCGGGACACGAGGAAAACCTCTCTTGTCACGCTCCCTACGCCGGAATGACCCGGATCAGGTTCCAAGGGTTTCTCTCACCGGGAAAGCGATTTTCCCGGACCCCTGCGCAATGATTCAAGTATAGATCAGGCTGGGCCCGTGCGAGCCGCAAGGGCTGCAAAGCGAGACGAGATCGCGCCCGGGGGCCATGCAGCACGCAAGCCTGTCGGCGCGGTCCCGTTTGATACAATTGCGCCTCCCGGGAGCCTTGCGTTCCTCGCGTCTCGCGTCTCGCGCCTTCCATGAACATCGAGCAAGCCCGCTTCAACATGATCGAGCAGCAGATCCGCACCTGGGAGGTGCTGGATTCGCAGGTGCTCGATCTCCTCTTCCAGGTGAAGCGCGAGCAGTTCGTGCCGCCGGAGCATCGCAGCCTCGCGTTCGCCGACCTGGAGCTGCCCATCGGCCACGGCGAGGCGATGATGCAGCCCAAGGTCGAGGCGAGGATCGTCCAGGAGCTCGCCATCGAGCCGCACGAGGCCGTGTACGAAGTGGGCACCGGATCGGGATACCTCACCGCGCTCCTTGCCCGCCGCGGCCGGCACGTGACGAGCGTCGAGATCCACGGCGACCTGAAGGCGCGGGCCGCGGCGAACCTGCAGGGCGCGGGCATCTCGAACGTGACGCTCCTCGAGGGCGACGGGGCGCGCGCGCCGCTCGCCGAGTCGGCCTTCGACGTGATCGTGCTCACCGGCTCCGCGCCGGTCCTGCCGCAGGCGTTCCTCGAGCGCCTCGCGCCCGGCGGGCGCATCTTCGCGGTGCTGGGAGACCTGCCCGTCATGAAGGCCGTGCTCGTGCGCCAGCCCGCGGCCGGCGAGTTCCCGCACCAGGAGCTCTTCGAGACATTGGTGAAGCCGCTCGTGAACGCCGCGCAGCCGCCGCGCTTCCGCTTCTAGCCGAATCCAGCCGCGCGCGCCGCGCCGTCCAATCCCCGCCGAATCCGCGTCCCAAGGGTCCTCGATGAAATTCCGCCTCACCGTTCTCGCCGCCGCGCTGGCCCTCGCAGCCCAGGGCGCGGGCGCCGCCGACCTCCTCGCGGTCTTCCGCGACGCGCAGGTGAGCGACCCGGTCTACCAGGCCGCGCGCGCGCAGTACAACGCGTCGATCGAGGCGTTGCCGCAGGCGCGCTCGGGATACCTTCCGCTGGTGAGCGCGAGCGCCGGCATCTTCCACAACTGGGTCGACATCGACATCGCCGGGCACCGGGACTACACGACCAAGAACTACGCGGTCACGCTCTCGCAGCCCATCTTCCGCCTGCAAAACTGGATCGCGATCACCGAGGCGGAGCAGGCGGTGCTGCAGGCACAGGCCACGCTCGCGAGCGCGCAGATGGACCTGGTGCTGCGCGCGGCCCAGGCCTACTTCGACGTGCTCCTCGCGCAGGACAACGTGGCGCTCTCCCAGTCCCAGGAGGCCGCGATCTCCGAGCAGCTCGCGCAGGCCAAGCGCAATTTCGAGGTGGGCACCGCGACCATCGTCGACACGCTGGAAGCGCAGGCGCGCTACGACCAGGCGACGGCCCAGGAGATTTCGGACAGGAACACCCTGGAGGTGAGGCGGCGCGCGCTGCAGGTGATCATAGGCAAGCTTCCCGAGGGACTCACGCCGCTACGCGAGCCACTCCCGCTTTCCACGCCCACGCCCAACGACATCGAGGCATGGGTCACGTCTTCCGTCGATAGCAGCCCCGCCCTCGTGAACGCGAGGGCCAACCTCGAGATCAACAAGCAGGAAGTGGGGCGCCAGCGCGCGGGCCACCTCCCCACGCTCGACCTCTCGGCGAGCTACTCGCGTAACGACGATCCCACCAACATCGTTCCGGGGCTCACGGGGCCGTTCACCAACGCCACCAGCATCGGGCTGGTCCTCGGCGTTCCGATCTTCTCCGGCGGCCTCATCCAGTCGCGCGTGCGCCAGGCGATCGCCCAGCGCGACCGCGCCGAGCAGGATCTCGAGAACGCGCTGCGCACCGTCGCGCAGAACGTGCGCACCAACTTCCTCAACGTGACCTCGGGCATCGCCCAGGTCCACGCGCTCGAGCAGGCCCAGGCTTCCACCCAGAGCCAGCTCGACTCCACCATCCTCGGCCGCGACGTGGGCGTGCGCACCAGCGTGGACGTCCTGAACGCCCAGCAGCAGGTCTTCCAGACCCGCCGCGACCTCCAGCAGGCGCGCTACAACTACCTGCTGTCCACGCTGCGCCTCAAGGCCGCCGCCGGCACCCTCACCGACCTCGACGTCGAGCAGGTGAACCGCACCCTCGCCCGCGGCTAAAAGGGGCTAAAAGGGGTCAGACCCCTTTTTCACGAAAAAGGGGACAGATCACCGGATCGCCATCGCCACGATCCAATCGGCGAGGCGTTCCACTGCGCCGCGGTGCGCGGCTACGAACGCGAGCCCGTTCGCCCCCATCGCGCCGCGCCGCGCCGCATCGGCGTCGAGCGCGCTCGCTTCGCGCAAGGCCGCCCGCGCATCGGGCACCCGCACCGCGGCGCCGGCCTTGATCGCGCCCCGTGCCGCCTCGTCGAAGTTGAACGTGGAGGGCCCCACGATCACGGGGCGCCCCAGCGCGCACGCCTCGATCAGGTTCTGGCCGCCGAAGTCGAGCAGGCTTCCGCCAATGATCGCCACGTCGCCCGCCGCGTAGTAGGCAAGCATCTCGCCCATGGAATCGCCCACGGCCACGCGCACGCTCGCGGGCACGGATTCCTCCTCGCTCCTTCGCGCCACCTCGAAACCTCGGGCGGCCGCGAGCTCCGCCACCTCGTCGAAGCGCTGCGGATGGCGCGGCACGATCACGAGCAACGCCCGTGGATCGACGTCGCCCGCGGCGAGCGCGTCCAGCAGCAGGGCTTCCTCACCCTCGCGCGTGCTTCCCGCGACCCACACGGGGCGATCGCCGAAGCGCGAACGAAACTCGCCGCCGCGTTCCACCATCGCCCCGGGAATCGCGAGGTCGAACTTCACGCTGCCCAGCACAGCGGGATCGCGTGCGCCGAGGGACGCGAGCCGCGCCGCGTCGTCGCGCGTCTGCGCAGCGACGCCCGCGAGGTTG
The DNA here is from genome assembly GCA_036276215.1 of Usitatibacter sp. Taxonomy (GTDB): domain Bacteria; phylum Pseudomonadota; class Gammaproteobacteria; order Burkholderiales; family Usitatibacteraceae; genus Usitatibacter. The sequence goes on along the minus strand of DATBEA010000531.1, from coordinate 1,213 downwards.
CCGAGCGCGCGCCGCGCGAGCGATGGCGCCCGGCCGTAGCGCCTCGCCGAGCGCTCCGAGAGCCGCGCGTTGGCGAGCACGACCGGAATGCCCGCGCGCTTTGCTTCCTCGATGAGGCGCGGCCAGATCTCGGTCTCCATGATCACGCCCACCTCGGGCCGGAAATGGCGAAGGAACCGGCGCACGGCAAAGCGAAGATCGTAAGGAAGCCATGCGCGCTCCACCGTGTCGCCGAAGATCTCGCGGCTCACCGCGAGCCCCGTCGGCGTCATGTGCGTGAGGAGGATCCGCCGTCCGGGGTAGCGGGCGCGCAGCGCCTCCACGAGCGGGGCCGCGGCGCGGGTCTCTCCCACCGAGACCGCGTGGATCCAGACAAAGGGCCCGCGCGCCTCGCCGTGATATCGACCGAAGCGCTCGCCCACGTTCTCGAGGTAGCCGGGCTGCCGGCGGCCGCGCCACGCAAGGCGCAGCAACACGAACGGGGCCGCGATGAGCCACAGCAGCCCGTAAAGCATGAGGCTCACGGAGCGCCGCCCGCGATCCCGATGGCGTTAGCGACCTCCGCAACGGTGGGCGTGCGGCTTGCGTCACCCACGTTCACCGCGCGTTCGCCCCCATGCAAGCCCGTGAGCTCAGGGGACGTGGCGCGGTAGATCCCGACCGTGGGCACGCCCAGGGCCACGGCGAGGTGGGTCAGCCCGGTATCCACGCCGACCACGCCGTGCGCATGGCCGATGAGCGCGGCAGCCTCGGCGAGTCCCATGGCCGGTGCGGCGATCGCGCCGGAAATGTCGCGGGCGAGCGCCGCGGATTCCTCGCGCTCGGCCATGGTGCCGCCGGGAAAGATCGCCACGAAACCCTGCGAGCCGAGAGTTCGCCCGAGCGCGATCCAACGATCGCGAGGCCAGCGCTTCGAGGCACGGCTCGCCGCATGCAGCATCACCACGTAGCGCTCGCGCGGCGCCCAGGCAGGAGCGTCCCGGGGGACGGCGATCCCGTAACGCGCCGGACCGAGGGAACGGTATCCGAGCACGGCGCCCACGAGCCGCCGGTTTCGCTCGACCGCATGGAGCGCGCGCGGTACAGGCACCTTCACGTCGTAGAAGCGCGCGGCGAGGCGTTCGCGGGCGCTTGCGGCATCCAGGCCGAACGAGGGCGCACGCGCGGCGCGTGCGACCCATGCACTCTTAAGCAAGCCCTGCGTGTCGATCAC
>DATBEA010000530.1:0-6475 GCA_036276215.1 Usitatibacter sp. | reverse complement strand
CCCTTGCGGCCGCTCGAAGTCTCGGCCACCACGCCGCGGCCATGCTCCTCGGTGCCTTCCACCGCGTGGCGCGAGGCCATTCCGTCGGGAAAGCGCTCGCTCGCGGCAAGGGGATGGGTGCGCGATCCTTCGTACATGTTGCGCGCCGCCTTCTCGCAGCCCGGAAGCGCCACGACCAGGACCATGAGCGCGACGAGCGAGGCCTTCACGCGGCCACCTCGATCACCCTTATCGGCCGCAGCGATTCGAGGAATCCCCGCGCGCGTTCCTCGTCGAAGCGCGGCGCATCGCCCCGCAGGCAAAGGAAGAAGCGGTTGCGCGTGGCGAGATCGAAGTGCGGCGCGTCGAAGAGCGGATGGCGAAGCCGCGGCAAGCCGTTGCCCGCGATCATCCCGATCACGGCGGCGAGCGCCGCGAAGAGCACCGTCGTCTCGAAAGTCACGGGGATGAACTCGGGCCAGCTATGCAGCGGCCGCCCGCCCACGTTGATCGGATAGGAGATCACCGCCGTGTACCACTGCAGGAAATAGCCTGCCGCGCCGCCGAAGATGCCGAAGAGGAGAACGAAGAACGGAAGGCGCGAGGCACGAGGCGCGAGAGTCTCCGCAAGACCCTCGACGGGGAATGGCGAGTATGCCTCGACGCCCGACCAGCCCGCATCGCGCGCCTCGCGCGCGGCGGCGAGGAGCGCCTTCTCGTCGGCGAGCTCCGCCATGACGCCGTAGAGCGCGCTCACGCGACCTCGCCCTCTTTCTCTTCCTCCACCAGCTCGCGCATCTCGAAGATCGAGAGCGCGGGAAGCAGGCGCACGAAGGCGAGGAAGAAGAGCGCGAAGAGGCCGACCGAGCCCGCGAGCATGGCCCAATCCCATCCGGTGGGAATGAACGGGCGCCACGCCGAGGGCAGGAAGTCGTGGGCGAGGCTCGACTCCACGATCATGAAGCGCTCGAGCCACATGCCGATGTTCACGAGGATTCCCACCGCGAAAAGGGTCGCCACGGAGCGTCGCGCGCGGCGCCACCAGAGGATCTGCGGCACGACCACGTTGAGGCAGATGAGCGTCCAGTACACCGGCGCGTAGAAGCCCTTCATGCGGTCCAGCGCGATGGCGATCTCGTACTCGTCGCCGCTGTAGAAGGCGGTGAAGACCTCCATCCCGTAGCCGTAGGCCACCAGCAGGCCCGTGGCGAGCAGGATCTTCGCGGCGTTGTCCAGGTGCCTGATCGTGATGAAGTCCTCGAGGCGCAGGAAACGGCGCATGGGAATCGCGATCACCAGCACCATGGCGAAGCCGCAGAAGAGCGCGCCGGCCACGAAGTACGGCGGGAAGATCGTCGAGTGGTAGCCCGGCGTGTTGCCGATGGCGAAGTCGAGGGACACGATGCTGTGCACCGAGATCACCAGGGGCGCCGCGAGTCCCGCCAGGAGCAGGTACGCCGTCTCGAAGCGCGCCCAGTGCCGCGCCTCGCCTCGCCAACCCAGCGCGAGGAACCCGTAGATCATGCGTCGCCACACGCCATGGGCGCGGTCGCGAAGGGTCGCGAGGTCGGGGATCAAGCCCACGTACCAGAAGAGGAGCGACACGGTGAGGTACGTCGAGATGGCGAAGAAATCCCAGACCAACGGGCTTCGCCACTGGGGCCACACGTTCATCACGTCGGGATACGGCACGAGCCAGTAGAAGAACCAGGGCCGGCCCAGGTGCAGGATCGGCCACATTCCGGCGATGCCCGCGGCGAAGAGCGTCATGGCCTCGGCGAAGCGGTTGATGGAGTTGCGCCACTTCTGCCGCAGGAGGAGGAGGAACGCGGAGATGAACGTTCCCGCGTGCCCGATCCCGATCCACCACACGAAGTTCACGATGGCGAAGCCCCATGCCACCGGGATGTTCACGCCCCAGATGCCGACGCCGACCGCGAAGAGCCATACGATCCCGCCGAGGAACACCAGCGTGAGGGTGCCCGCGATGCCGAAGCCGAGCGCCCACAGCCAATGGGTCCGGCGCCGCAGCACGAGGTCCGCGATCTTGTCGGTGACGCTCGCATAACCCCAGCGGCCGCGCAGGACCTCGCTGCTCATGGACCCGCCTCCGGGTTGGGGTTCGCCACGCGCGCGAGGTAGGTTGTGCGCGGGCGCGTGTTGAGCTCCTCCAGCAGGGTGTAGCCGCGCGGCGAGCGCTTCACCTGGGCGACGGCACTCGCGGGATCGGCCATGTCGCCGAACGTGATCGCTTTCGTGGGGCACGCCGCCTGGCAGGCGGTCACGACATCGCCCTCGGCGATGCGCCTGTCTTCCTTGTCCGCCTGCAGCCGCGCGCGCGTGATGCGCTGCAGGCAGTAGTTGCACTTCTCCATCACGCCGCGCATGCGCGTGGTGACTTGCGGATTGCTCCCTTCGACGGGCCGCTCGCCAGGCCCTGCCGAATAGTGGAAGAAGTTGAAGCGCCGCACCTTGTACGGACAGTTGTTGGAGCAGAATCGCGTGCCCACGCAGCGGTTGTAGACCTGGACGTTGATGCCCTCGCTGTCGTGCACCGTGGCGCCCACGGGGCACACGGCTTCGCACGGCGCGTCCTCGCACTGCATGCACGGCACCGGCTGGTGCAGCACCGCGCCGCCCTCCTCGTAGCGATCGACGCGGATCCAGTGCATCGAGCGGCCCCGCGAGGCCTCTTCCTTGCCGACGGTGGGAATGTTGTTCTCGGCCTGGCATGCGACGGTGCACGCGTTGCAGCCGATGCACGCGTTGAGGTCTATCGCCATCGCCCAGCGGTAGCTTTCGTAGGGCCATGCCGGATAGAGCGACTCGGTGGGCTTCTCGCCATGCGCAGCCGCGTGGCCCGAGAGCGCATCGGCAAGCGTCATCCGCTTCGCGGGATCGCGGCCTTCCATGCTCGTGTGCAGCTGCGTGGCGGCGAGCGCCCGCGCGCCGCCTTCCCGGGTCACCGTGCAGGCAACGTCCCAGGGAGTGGCCGCGGCGCGGAGGGGATAGGCATCGAATCCCACGTGGCTTCCCACCGGGCCGGCCCGCTCGCGGCCGTAGCCCAGCGGCAAGGTGATCGTGCCGTCGGCATGGCCCGTGAGGATCCAGGCCGGAGCCCTCACCTTGCGGCCCGCCACGCTCACCTCGATGAGGTCGCCGTTCTTCACTCCCAACTGGCTCGCCGAGGCGGGGCTCACATAGGCCGCGTTGTCCCAGACCAGCTTCGATTCGGGACGCGGCAGTTCCTGCAGCCACGCGTTGGGCGCGAACTCGCCGCCGTGGACCGCCGCGTCGGGACGGAATGCCGCCGTCCATCCGCTTGCATCCACGGGCGTGAACGCGACGTCGCGCGCGGCGAGCGCGAGCGGCGTCGGGGCGCTCGAGGCAACCACGCCATCACGAAGCGCCGTGCGCCATGCGTCGCCTTCCAGGCGCAGGGCGCGCATCACGAGCTCGCGCGGGCTCGCGCTTTCGTCCTCCAGCATCGCGGCAGCCTCGTGGACCGAGATGCCGCCATAGAGGGGCGCCACCAGCGGCTGGACGATGGAAGCCGTGCCGTCATGGGCCGTGGCGTCGCTCCATTCCTCGAGGTAGTGGGCACGCGGCACATGCCATGCGCATGCCGCCGAAGTCTCGTCCTCGTAGAGCGAGACGTGCGCGGACATCGGCACTTTCGCGAGCGCGCCGCTGAAATCGTAATCCGAAGGGGCGTCATACGCGGGATTGCCGCCGAGCACGAGAAGCGCCCGGACGCGGCCCGCACGCATGTCCTCGGAGAGCGTCTTAATGGATTCGGCGCAAGCGACCCCGGAGACCGGCGGCAGGTACGACACCGTGTTGCCCGGAGCTCCCAGGCGGGCGTTCATGCGATGCACGATCGCATGCGCCGCGGGGGGAAGGCTCTCGCCGGCGATCACGAGCGCCCGGCCGCGATGCGCGAGGAGATCGCGCGCCGCCGCCATCACGAGCGGCAAAGCCGTGGACGTCTCGCCGCGAAGCGCTGCATCGAGCCCCAGAAGCCACTGCCGGATCGCGGCGGGCGCGAGGGCCACGCGATGATCCGCCATTGAGCCGGTGATCGACGGGAAAGTCTCGATCGCGTAGAGGCGGCCCATGGATTGCGGGGCGCGGCGCGAAGCGAAATCGCGTGCATGGCGCACCCAGCCGGGACCCGCGCCCAGCGGATCCGCGTCGATCGCGACCACGACATCCGCGGCCTCGAACCGGTACGCGCAATCCACGCGCCGCCCGAAGGCAAGCCGCGCGCCTTCCAGGGAGTTGTCGCGGTGCAACGGCTCCCATTCGTGCAGGCGCATCGCGGGATGCTTCTTCGCGATCCCGGCGAGCTGGGCGCGCAGCGTGGCCGAGCCCACATAGCCGGTGAGGATGCGAAGCCCTTCGCCGTCGCGCGCCTCGAGCGCGGCAAGCGTGCGGCGCCATTCGGCGGCGAGCGCCTCGCGGGTCGCGGGCACGCCCCGGTGGCGCAGCGTTCGCGAACGCGCCGGATCCCACAGCTCGAGGATCGAGGCCTGCTCGAAGGCGCCCGTGGAGCCGAGGCTCGAAGGATGGGCGGGATTTCCCTCGATCTTGGTGGGCCGGCCCATGTCGCTTTGCACGAGCAGGCCCACGGCCCGCCCTTGCATCGTCATGGCGGTCGCGTAGAACTGCGCGATGCCGTCGGCGATCGCGCGGGGTTTCACGTAAGGCACGATCTCGTCCGGCGGCGCGGTGCACGCTCCCGTGGCGAGCGCGGAGGCCGCCCCGGCGAGCTTGAGGAAATCGCGGCGAGTGACCGGCGTGGTGCTCATCGATGGCAGGTCGAGCAATCGATGAGGCGCCGAGTGGTCGCGAGCGTCACGTGGGGCACGCCGCGGGTCGCCTGCTCGGCCGAAGTCGGCGTCATCTCGAAGACGCGCGCCGGATCCCGCAGGTGCGGCCCCGGATCGCGGTGGCAATCGAGGCACCACTGCATGTCGAGCGGCGCCTCCCGCCGCATGAGCGGCATGCGGTCCACGCGCCCATGGCACTCGATGCAGCCCACGCCCTTCTTCACGTGGATCGAGTGGTCGAAGTATGCGAAGTCGGGCAACCGGTGCACCCGCGTCCAGCGCAACGGCTCGTTTCTCACCGCGCTCCGGCGAAGCGGCTCGAGCATCGCGGCGTCCGTGAAGAGCTGCGAGTGGCAGGTCATGCACACCTGCGTGGCGGGAATCCCCGCGAAGGACGAGGTCTCCACCCCCGCGTGGCAGAAGCGGCAATCGATGCCGTCGTCGCCCACGTGGTGCTTGTGGCTGAAGGGAATCGGCTGGGGAGGTGCGTCGCCCAGGCGATAGGGGCCGTCGAAGTGCTCATACGCGGTGACGGCTCCCGCCACGAGCATCCCGGCGATCCCGATCGCTGCAAGCTTGGTGAAGAGGAGCGCGCGCGCTGAGAATGCTTGCGCCATTTAACGGCATTGCGGCCGATTGCTGGCCATCGCGCGTTCCCCGGAGGTCGAATGCTCTTCGACCCCGCGCGCGCCGCGCTGTTCAGGTCAACCGGAGTTTCGCAGCCCCGCGGCCAGGCCGTTGATCGACAAATGGATGCCGCTTCGCACGCGGTCCTCGCCTTCCGTGCCGTCGGGCGCCGCGCCGGCGCGATAGCGCTTGAGCAGCTCGAGCTGCAAGTGGTTCAGCGGATCGAGGTATGGAAACCGGTTCCGGATCGAGCGCGCGAGCGCCGGGTTGGCGGCCAGGAAGGCCGTGGCGCCGGTGATCCGGAAGAGCATGCGTGTCGTGGCCTCGAACTCTTCGCGGATGCGCGCGAAGATCGCATCGGCCCGCGCCCGGTCGGCGTGGAGGAGCTTGTAGCGCACCGCGACCGAAAGGTCCGCCTTGGCGAGCAGCATGTCCATGTTGGAGAGCATGGCGCGGAAGAACGGCCACTCGGCGTTCATGCGCGCGAGGAGCTTTTCGCCCGCCGCGCCATGGCGCTTCGCGAAGGCCTGCGCCGCGGACCCGAAGCCGTACCAGCCCGGCAGCATCACGCGGCACTGCGCCCAGGAAAACACCCAGGGGATCGCGCGCAGGTCCTCGATCCGGTCCGAGGGCTTGCGCGACGCGGGGCGTGAGCCGATGTTGAGCGCTCCGATCTCGCCCACGGGCGTCGTGGCGCGGAAATACCCGGGGAAGCCGTCGGTCTCGTACACCAGGTTGCGATAGGTCGCCATCGCGTCGCGCGAGAGCTCCTCCATGGCCGCCACGAAATCGTCGTGCCCGTCGGGGGCGCCATCGCGCATCGTCGCGCGCGCCGTGCCCACGAAGAGCGCCTCGAGGTTGCGCCGGCCGATGTCGCGGTTGGCGTACTTGCTCGCGATCACCTCCCCCTGCTCGGTGAGGCGCAGCTCGCCCTGCACGCTTCCCGGCGGCTGCGCGAGAATCGCGTCGTAGCTCGGCCCGCCGCCGCGCCCCACGGTGCCGCCGCGGCCGTGGAAGAAGCGAAGCCGGACTCCCGC
>DATBEA010000529.1:0-1955 GCA_036276215.1 Usitatibacter sp. | reverse complement strand
TCGAGGGGCTTCAGGACGAAGGGCTCCTTGCCGCGGTTCCAGCACGAGACGAACACCTGCCCCTGGTAATCCGAATCGATGAGCCCCACGAGGTTGCCCAGCACGATGCCGTGCTTGTGGCCGAGGCCCGAGCGCGGAATGATGATCGCGGCGAGCCCCGGATCGCCGAGATGGATCGCGAGTCCCGAGGGCACCAGCGTCGAGTCGCCCGGCTGGAGCGTGATGGGCTTGTCGATCGCCGCGCGCAGGTCCAGGCCCGCGGAGCCTTCGGTGGCATAGGCGGGGAGCTGCGAGCGGATGCGCTCGTCCAGCACCTTCACGTCGAGCCTGCGCTTCGCGGCCCCCAACTTCAGGAAGCCTGGCGCACGGGCTTGCCGCGGGAGGCGCGGCGCACGGCCTCGAGTGCCAGCGCGTGGTCGACGATCTGGTGGGCGATGCGCGACTTGGGCGCGCGCGCGAGCGGGTGCGCGCCGGCATCGTCGTAGATCGTGACCTCGTTCTCTTCCTTGCCGATGGTGTGCTGCACGAGGTTGGCGACGATCATCGGGATCTTCTTCTTCGCGCGCTTGGCCTCGGCGTATTCCGCGAGGTTCTCGCTCTCGGCGGCGAAACCCACGCAGAAGGGTCCGCCGGAAAGGCTCGCGACGTATCCCAGGATGTCGTCGGTGGGCTTCAGCTTCACTTCCATGCTTTCGGTGGTCTTCTTGAGCTTGCGGTCGAGCTTCGTGACCGGCGTGTAATCGGCCACGGCGGCCACGCCGAAAAAGTAATCGGCGCCCGCCAGGTGTGCCTTCACCGCGTTGAACATCTCGGCCGCGGTGGTCACGTAGACGAAATGCGCGTGCGCGGGCGGCGGCAGCGCCGTGGGCCCGCTGATGAGCGTGACTTCGGCGCCCAGGGCGGCGGTGGCCTCGGCGATGGCGTAGCCCATCTTGCCGGAGCTCAGGTTCGTGATGCCGCGCACGGTGTCGATCATCTCGAACGTGGGGCCGGCCGTGACGATCACCTTGCGGCCCGCGAGGCGCTTGGGCGAGAAGTATGCGAGCACCGCCTGGACGATCTCCTCGGGCTCGAGCATGCGTCCCATGCCCACCTCGCCGCACGCCTGGTCTCCGGGCGCCGGACCCATGACCGTGATGCCGTCGGCCCGAAGCGTCGCGACGTTGCGCTGGGTGGCGGGGTTGTCCCACATCTCGACGTTCATCGCGGGCGCCACGAGCAGCGGGCAGTTCCTCGCGAGGCACGTGGTGGAAAGGAGGTCGTCGGCGTGACCGTGGGCGAGCTTGGCCATGAAGTCGGCGCTGGCGGGGGCGACCACGATCGCATCCACGCCGCGCGAGAGCTCGATGTGCGCCATGTTGTTGGCGAAGCTCGCGTCCCACAGGTCGGTCACGACGGGCTTGCCCGTGAGCGCCTGGAACGTCATGGGCGTGACGAACCGCGTGGCGGCCTCGGTCATCGCGACCTGCACATCCACGTTATTGCGTATGAGGAGGCGAGCGAGCTCGGCCACCTTGTAGGCGGCGATGCCGCCGGTGACGCCGAGCAGCACGCGTCGATTCAAGACCTTGTCCATAAAGATATTTTACCCACTCCTGAGGCTTGCATGTCGATGGCCGGGTGGCCGCTTGCCGAGCGGCCGCGAGAACGATTGCTGGCGCAGGGACCGCAGGCGCTATCGGACGCGGAGCTGGTCGCGCTCTTCCTCGGAACCGGCGTGCGCGGAAAGAGCGCGCTGGACGTGGCCCGCGAGCTGCTGGCCCGCTTCGGCCGCCTTTCGCGCCTGCTTTCCGCCACGCAGCGCGACCTCGACGCGGCGCCCGGCGTGGGCCCGGCCAAGTACGCGCAGATCGCCGCGGTGATGGAGCTCGCGCGCCGCGCGCTCGCCGAGGAGATGCGCTCGCGCGACAGCCTCGCCTCGCCCGCGGCGGTGCGCGGCTACCTGCGGCTTCGCA
>DATBEA010000528.1:0-3874 GCA_036276215.1 Usitatibacter sp. | reverse complement strand
CGAGACCGAGTTCTCGGCGCGGAAGGGCAGCTTCCCGGTGAGCAGCTCGTACATGACGACGCCCATCGAGTAGATATCCGACTGCACGCTCGGGCCTTCCTCGTTGATCTGCTCGGGCGACATGTAGGCCGGGGAGCCGAGGAAGCCGTCGATCTGCGTGTGCGTCGCGTGCGAGATCTTGGCCGTGCCGAAATCGCTGATCTTGATGTCGTCGCGCTCGGACAGCAGGATGTTCGCCGGCTTGATGTCGCGATGGATCACGCCGTTCTGGAACGCGTAGTCGAGCGCGCGGCACATCTTGAAGATCACGAGCACCGCCTGGCGCACGGGCAGCAGGTTCGTCTCGGTGCAGAATTTCTTGAGCGAGCCGCCCGGGACGTACTCCATCACGATGTAGCGCTGCTCGCCATCGACCACCGCGTCGAAGACGCCGACGATGTTCGGGTGGTTGAGCTTGCCGGCGAGCGACGCCTCGTTCAGGAAGAGCTTCTCGAAGCGCTTGGATTCCTCGTCGCCCAGCTCGGTGTCGCTCTTGTGGACCTTCACGGCGACCTTGCGGTCGTTGAAGGGGTCTTCGGCGAGATAGACGTCGGCGGAGGCGCCCTGTCCGAGCTCGGACAGGATGCTGTATTTGCCGATCTTGAGGGGACGCTCAGCCAAGGGACCGCAATTTTAACTGATATGGGCTAGCCGTGGTCCCTGCGCACGCGAAGGGCGAGCTCGTCGAAGCCCGCGGCGGAGATGTCGCGCACCTCCAGCCCCGGGGCCTCGCGGGCGCCCTTGTAGTTTCGAGGCAGCGATCGCAGGTATGCGGGGTCGTAGTGGCCCTCGAGAAGGTCGGCCACCAGCTCGTTCCACGCGCCGCGCGAGAGAAGCGCCTTCCATTGGTCGATGCGCGGCGCGCCGTGCAGGCTCTTCAGGCAATCGAGCTTGCCGGCGAGCGCCCCGGGCTGGTGCACGAAATGGTCGTACTCTTCCATGAGCAGGCTCACCCGCTTGCCCGTGTCCGCGTCCAGGCGCAGGCATTCCGATTCGCGCATGCGCCCGAGCAACACATCGGGCACTCGCAGGTTTCCGACTTTCCGGCTCTCGGACTCGACGTAGACGGTGCGCGAAGCATCGAAGCGCGAGAGGAGCGTCCAGAGCGACGTCTCGAACGCCTTCTGGGTGGGCTGCGGCGCCCCGGGAAGCTCTCCCAGCACCGAGCCGCGGTGCGCGGCGAGTGCCTCGAGGTCGAGCACCTGCGCCCCGGCCCGGTCGAGCGCCTCCAGGAGCCGACTCTTGCCCGAGCCTGTCGGGCCGCACACGACCCGGAAGCGCGATGCGAGCGGAAGCGAATCCAGGTCGGCCACCACCTGGCGTCGAAAGGCCTTGTAGCCTCCCTCGAGGCGCACCGCGTCCCAGCCTACTTGCCGAAGAACGTGCACCAGCGACCCGGAGCGTCCCCCTCCGCGCCAGCAATAGACGAGCGGGCGCCACTCGCGGGGCTTATGCGCGAAGCGCTCGGCGATGAGCCGCGCGATGTTGCGCGCCACGAGGGGCGCCCCCGCGCGCTTCGCCTCGAAGGCCGATTGCTGCTTGTAGATCGTGCCCACCTCGGAGCGCTCCGCGTCGTCGAGCACGGCGGCGCTCGCGGCGCCCGGGAGGTGATCCTCGGCGTACTCGGCGGGGCTGCGCGCGTCGAGGATGTCGTCGAACGCTTCGAGCGCGGCGAGCGTGACCGGCGTGGACACCGCCGCCTCGGCGCGCTCGCGATGGAAGGGAAGCTCGGTCACTTGCGCGCGGCCAGGAGCGGCCTGAGGACCGCCCATACGTTGTCGGCCACCCGCACCTCGCCCTGCGCCGTGGGGTGGAGCTGGTCGGACTGGAACATCTCGGGCTTGTCGGCGATGCCTTCGAGGAGGAACGGGACGAGCGGGGCCTTCACAGAAGCGGCGAGCGCCGGATACATGCGCTGGAACTCGGCCGCGTAATCGATGCCATAATTCGGAGGAATCATGAGGCCCACGATCACGGGCTCGGCCCGGGACTTGCGGGCAAGCTTGACCATCTCCGCGAGGTTCGAGCGCATGCCGGCGACCGGCTGGCCGCGAAGCGCGTCGTTCGCGCCCAGCTCGATCACGACGATGTCCGGCTTGTGGCGCTTCAAGTCCTCGGGAAGCCGCCGCAGCCCACCCGCGGTCGTCTCTCCTGAAACGCTCGCGTTCACCACGTTCCAGTTCAACCCCGCCGCCTTGATCCGCGCCTCGATGAGATGGACCCAGCCCTGCTCGACGGCGAGCCCGTGCGCCGCCGAGAGGCTGTCGCCGAACACCATCACGGTGCGCGCGCACGCGCCCGTCGCAGCCAGCGCGAGCGCCGCCGCGGCGAGGACACGCAGGGCCCATCCATGAATGCCATGCCGCAAACGCATCGGGGAGATCTCCACGGGTCGTCCGACCCAAAGTCCGCCATTGTGAAGGCCGAGGCGCTCACCAAACAAGTCGCCACGCCGGATCACGAGCTCACCATCGTGCGCTCGGCGAGCTTCGAGGTGGCCGCGGGCGAGGCGGTGGCGATCCTCGGCGCATCGGGCTCCGGCAAGTCCACCCTCCTGGGATTGCTCGCGGGACTCGACGTTCCGACCTCGGGGCGCGTCTGGATCGCGGGCGAGGATCTCTTCGCCCTGGACGAGGATGGCCGCGCGCGGCTTCGCGGGCGCATGGTGGGATTCGTCTTCCAGTCGTTCCAGCTCCTGCCGGCGCTCACCGCGCTCGAGAACGCGATGCTGCCGCTCGAGCTCGCGGGCGGCGAGGACGCCGGGGCGCGCGCGAAGGCGGTGCTCGGGCGTGTCGGCCTCGCCGAGCGCCTCGGCCACTATCCACGCCAGCTTTCGGGCGGCGAGCAGCAGCGCGTGGCCGTGGCGCGGGCATTCGTCACGCAGCCGCGCCTGCTCTTCGCCGACGAGCCCACCGGCAACCTCGATTCCGAGACGGGCGAGCACGTGATCGAGCTCCTCTTCGAGATGAACCGCGAGCAGGGCACGACGCTGGTCCTCGTCACGCACGATTCCGACCTCGCCCGGCGCTGCGATCGGCGCCTGCACATTGCCGCCGGCGCGATCACCCATGAAGACTGACTACGCCCTGGCGATGAAGATGCTTCGGAGGAACTGGAGCGCCGGGGAGCTGCACGTGCTGCTGGCGGCGATCCTGATCGCCGTGGCGAGCGTGACGACGGTCGCGTTCTTCGCCGACCGCGTGCAATCGGCCCTCGACCGCCAGGCGAACGAATTGCTGGGCGGCGACCTCGTCGTGGTCGCCGACAAGCCGATTCCCGCCGCGTTCACCGAGATGGCCCGGCACGAAGGTCTCGCCATCGCCCATACCCGCACGTTCCCGAGCATGGTGTCGGCCGCGGCCGGCGTGAGCCTCGCCGAGGTCAAGGCCGTGAGCGGGAATTTTCCCCTGCGCGGGCGCGTACGCGTGTTCGAGGGGCCGGGCACGCCCCAACGCGACATCGACGGCGGCCCCGAACCCGGGACGGTCTGGGTCGGCCTGCCCCTCTTCGCGAGCATCGGGGCGAAGGTCGGCGACACGCTTCAAGTGGGCCATGCGAAGCTCGCCGTGGCCCGCATCATCGCGCGCGAGCCCGACAGCGTCCTCGACTACTTCGGTATCGCCCCGCGCGTGCTCATGAACGAGCGCGACGTCGAGGCGACGGGGCTGATCCAGCTGGGAAGCCGCGTCTCCGAGCGCCTGCTGGTCGCCGGTGAAGTGCCCGCGGTGCAGCGCTTTCGCGATGCGGTGACTCCGAAGCTGGCACGCGGCCAGCGCGTGGAAGGCGTGCGCGATGCGCGAAGCGAAGTGCGCACCGCGCTCGATCGCGCGCAGCG
>DATBEA010000527.1:0-3134 GCA_036276215.1 Usitatibacter sp. | reverse complement strand
GACCCCAGCCTCATCGTCGCGAAGTTCTATCGCCCCGAGCGCTGGAGCGATGAGCAGATCCTCGAGGAGCACGCGTTCGCCGCGGAGCTCGAGGAGGGCGAGGTTCCGGTGGTGGCGCCCCAGGCGCTCGGCGGCGCGACGCTCCATGAATTCGACGGCTTCCGCTTCGCGGCATATCCACGCCGCGGCGGGCGCGCGCCCGAGCTCGATGACGAGAACGTGCTCGAATGGCTGGGCCGCTTCATCGGGCGCATCCACGCCATCGGCCGCACCAAGGCGTTCGCGCACCGGCCGCGGCTGGACATCGGGAATTTCGGCGACGAGCCGCGCGAATACCTGCTCGCGAGCGGGCTCATTCCCGCGGAGCTCGTCGCTCCCTGGACACAGGCCTCGAAGCTCGCGCTGGAAGGCGTGCGCGGCGCCTTCGAGCGCGCGGGCGCGGTCGAGTGGATCCGCACCCACGGCGATTGCCATCCCTCCAACGTGCTCTGGACGCCGGCTTCCCAGGCGGGCCCCGGCGGCCCGCACTTCGTGGACCTCGACGACGCCCGCATGGCGCCCGCGGTCCAGGACCTGTGGATGCTCATCTCCGGCGATCGCGAAGCCATGGGGCGGCAGATGGGAATCCTGCTGCGGGGCTACGAGGACTTTTCGGAATTCGACGACCGCGAGCTCATCCTCGTGGAGGCGCTGCGTACCCTGAGGCTGCTGCATTACTGCGCCTGGATCGCTCGCCGCTGGGACGATCCCGCCTTCCCCATCGCCTTCCCATGGTTCAATACGCAGCGCTACTGGCAGGACCGGGTGCTCGAGCTGCGGGAGCAGGTTGCCGCCCTGCAGGAGCCCGCCCTGGTCGCCCACTGACCCGGTTACATTTCGACGCACCTGCGTCGTGAAACTGCCGCGAGAATCCCCGCTCCAACGCTCGACCAATAACGACAACGCCACATGGCCGACCTCGACGACCGCCTCGAAAATCCTTCCCGACCCCGGCGCAAGCGCTGGCTGATTCCCGCAATCGTCGCGGGCACGATCCTCGTCCTGGTGGTGGGGTGGCTGCTCTGGCGATCCCCCACGACCAACCCCTCGGCCGGCGAAGGAAAGGCCGCGTCTTCCGACAAGTCCGGCAAAGGCGAATTCGGGGGCAAGGGCAAGGGCAGCGGCAAGGGCGGCGCCGGCAAGGGCGGCAAGGGGGGCAGCTTCGCCAACAACTCGCCCGTGGCCGTGGCCGCCGCGACCTCGCGAGACGTGAACGTGATCCAGACCGGGCTCGGCACCGTGACCGCACTGCGCACGGTCACCGTGAAGACGCGCGCCGACGGCCAGCTGAACAGCGTCGCGTTCGCCGAAGGGCAGCTCGTGCAGCAGGGCGCGACCCTCGCGCAGATCGACCCCGTCCCCTACCAGGTAGCCCTGGAGCAGGCCGAGGGCCAGCTCGCCCGCGATGCGGCGACGCTCAACAACGCGCGCCTCGACCTCGAGCGCTACCGCACCCTCCTCGCGCAGGATTCGATCGCGGGGCAGCAGGTGGACCAGCAGGCCGCCATGGTGAAGCAGCTCGAGGGCACCGTGAAGATCGACCAGGCCAACCTCGACACGGCGAAGCTGAACCTCTCGTACACGAAGATCGTCGCGCCGATCGGCGGGCGCGTGGGGCTGCGCCTCGTGGACCCGGGCAACCAGGTTCACGGCTCGGATTCCAACGGCATCGCGGTGATCACGCAGCTCGATCCCATCACCGTCCTCTTCACGATCCCGCAGGACGTGCTGCCGCGCGTGCTGCAGCGCCTGAATTCCGGGGACAAGCCGCCGGTGGAGGCATGGGACCGCGAGAACAAGCTCCTCCTCGCCAAGGGCTACCTCGTCACGACCGACAACCAGATCGACGTGACCACGGGCACGGTGAAGCTGCGCGCCCAGTTCGCCAACCCGCAGGGGCAGCTCTTTCCCAACCAGTTCGTGAACGTGCGCATGACCGTGTACACCGTGAAGAACGCGGTGGTGGTGCCGACGGCCGCGATCCAGCGCTCGTCCACCCAGGGGACCATCGTCTACGTCGTGCAGGACGACGACACCATCGCCGTGCGGCCGGTGAAGACCGGCCCCGCCGAGGGTGAATTCACCTCGATCGACTCGGGCGTGAAGGTGGGCGAGCGCGTGGTGACCGACGGCGTGGACCGCATCCGCGAAGGCATGAAGGTCGACGTGGCGCCCCCGCCGGGGCAAGCCGCGGCGCCCGGCACGCCCGGCGCGCCCAACGAGGCCGCCAAGAAGAAATACCAGAACATGACGCCCGAGGAGCGCGACGCGGCGAAGCAAAGGCGCCAGGGCAAGCAGGGATCCTCGGGGCAGACGGTAGGGAAGTGAACCCGTCCCGGATCTTCATCCTGAGGCCGGTCGCCACCTCGCTCCTGATGGTGGCGATCCTGCTGGCGGGCGTGGTCGCCTACCGGCAGCTCCCGCTCTCGGCGCTGCCCGAGGTGGACTACCCGACGATCCAGGTGATGACGCTCTACCCGGGCGCCTCGCCCGACGTGATCACCTCGTCCATCACCGCGCCGCTCGAGCGCCAGTTCGGCCAGATGCCGGGCCTCAAGCAGATGTCCTCGACCAGCTCCGGCGGCGCCTCGGTGATCACGCTGCAGTTCGAGCTGACCGAGAGCCTCGACACCGCCGAGCAGGACGTGCAGGCCGCGATCAACGCGGGAAGCAACCTGCTGCCCAGCGACATCCCGCAGCCGCCCGTGTACAGCAAGGTGAACCCCGCCGACGCCGCGATCATCACGCTCGGCATCACCTCGAAGACGATGCCGATGACGCAGGTGCAGAACCTCGTCGACACGCGCATTGCGCAGAAGATCTCGCAGGTCTCGGGCGTGGGCCTGGTGTCGCTCTCGGGCGGGCAGCGCCCGGCGGTGCGCGTGCGCGTGAACCCGAAGGCCGCCGCCTCCCAGGGCCTCTCGCTCGAGGACATCCGCAACGCGGTGAACTCGGCGAACACCAACCAGGCCAAGGGCAGCTTCGACGGGCCGGCGCGCGCCTACACCATCGACGCCAACGACCAGCTGCGCAGCGCCGACGAGTACAAGCAGGTGATCATCGCCTACCGCAACGGCGCCCCGGTCGTGCTGGGC
>DATBEA010000526.1:0-3178 GCA_036276215.1 Usitatibacter sp. | reverse complement strand
GGGGCCCGTCGAGGTGGGGATTCAGCTCAGAGGGCGAAAGGCCGAGGGCGGTGAGGATGATCCACGCGGCGTCGTCCAGCGCGTTCTGCGTGCCCTGGCCATACGAAAGGCCCGCGGTCTCGAACCGTTCGACGCCGTAGGCGAGCAGCGCGCGAACGGTGCGCGTCATTTGCCGAGCAGCAGGCCCTCGACGGCCACGCGGTACACCTCGGCGAGCGGCTCGATCTCCTCCAGCGCCACCGCCTCGTTCACCTTGTGGATGGAGCGGTTCACGGGACCGAACTCGGCCACCTCGGCGCAAATGTCGATGATGAAACGCCCATCCGAAGTCCCGCCCGTGCAATTGATCTCGGGCGTGATGCCGGCGACCTTGCGGATGGCGGCGGCGAGCGTGTCCACGAGCTTGCCGCGCTTCGTGAGGAAGGGCTTGCCGCCCACGACCCACGTCACGTCGTAGTCGAGCCCGTGGCGATCGAGGATCGCCCGCACGCGAGCCTGCAGCGACTCGGGCGTGCTCTCGGTGGAGAACCGGAAGTTGAAGTCCACCTGGAGCGACCCGGGCGTGATGTTCTGCGCGCCCGTGCCCGCGTGGATGTTGGAGACCTGGAAAGTCGTCGGCGGAAAATACTCGTTGCCCTTGTCCCACTCGGTGGTTGAAATCTCGGCCAGCGCGGGCGCCGCGAGGTGCACCGGGTTCTTCACGCGGTGCGGATAGGCCACGTGCCCCTGCACGCCGTTCACGATGAGCCTGCCGGTGAGCGAGCCGCGCCGGCCGTTCTTGATGGTGTCGCCGAACCTCTCCACCGAGGAGGGCTCGCCCACGATGCAGAAATCGATGGCCTCGCCGCGCGCCTTGAAAGCCTCCACCACGCGCACGGTGCCGTCCACCGACGGGCCTTCCTCGTCGGACGTGATGAGGAGCCCCAGCGAGCCGGGGTGGTCGGGATGCGCCGCCACGAAGCGCTCGGCGGCCGTCACGAACGCCGCGATGGAGGTCTTCATGTCCGCCGCGCCACGCCCATAGAGGTTCCCGTCGCGGATGGTGGGCTCGAAGGGATCCGAGTGCCACTTCTCGCGCGGCCCCGGAGGCACGACATCGGTGTGCCCGGCCAGCGCCACGAGCGGCTTCGCGGTCCCGTGGCGGATCCAGAGGTTCAGCACGTCGTTGCAGCGGAAGACCTCCGCCTTGAATCCCAGCGGCTGCAGCCGGTCGATGATGAGCTGCTGGCAGCCCTCGTCCGCGGGCGTGATGGACTTGCGCCGGATCAGAGCCTGGGCGAGCTCGAGCGTTTCGTTCTTCAAGGAAGGTCCTGCGAGTGGGGGTTCAGCGGGTGGCCGGCTCGCCCGGCGGGTGGTGCTCGCGGCGCGCGACCGTCGGGCCCACGCGCTCCTCGATGTAGCGGCGGACCGCGGCCCGCCCTCCGAAGATGAAGAACACCTCGGCGCAGATGAAGAGCGGCCCGATGGCAAGACCCATCACGTCGTCGAGGAAGGCGGGCTTCATCCCTTCGTACTTGTGGCCCTGGAACTGGAGTCCCCAGCCGAGGACGAAGAAGAACGCGGCCGTGGCGAGCGTGGCGTTGGTGCCCAGGCGCGGCTCGATCTCGCTTGCCGCGGCGCAGAGCAGGAAAAGGGTCACCGCCATCGCGAGCCCCATGGCCCAGTCGAGCTTGAAGTAGTAGATGCACGCGATGACGGAGACCAGCGCCGCGACGCTGAAGGTCCAGCCGTCGATCGAGAAGGAGGCGGTCTCGAGCGCCAGCACCACCGCGAAGACGATCATCGGGATGCCGGCGAAATGCGTGGCGATGTTGCGGCGGTCGCGGTGGTAGGCCGCGTACTGGGTGAGGTTTTCCTCGAGGCTCTTCACAGCCGCTCTTCCGTCTCCTCGCTGATCTTGAAGTCGCCGAAGGACGAGCCGGGCCGGCCACCCCCCATGGACGAGGGCTGCTTCGCGCGGTCGCTCGCCGCGGGCATGATCCCGGAGTTGCCCAGGAGGAGGCCCAGGTTAGTCGCGGAGTCGGCGTTGGCGAGCGCCTCGTCGGTGGAGA
The DNA here is from genome assembly GCA_036276215.1 of Usitatibacter sp. Classification (GTDB taxonomy): domain Bacteria; phylum Pseudomonadota; class Gammaproteobacteria; order Burkholderiales; family Usitatibacteraceae; genus Usitatibacter. Next base: position 1,127 of record DATBEA010000526.1, on the reverse strand, counting down.
TCTTGCCCTGCCGCACCAGGCGGAAGAGGTCCTGCTCGAAGGTCTGCGAGCCGGGCGACATCGACTTCTCCATCGCCTCCTTGATCTCGGTGATCTCGCCCTTCTCGATGAGCTCCTGGATGTTGCGCGTGTTGAGCAGCACCTCCACCGCCGGCGTGCGCTTGCCGTCCACGGTCTTGATGAGCCGCTGCGAGACCACGGCCTTCAGGCACACCGAGAGGTCCTGCAGCAGCATCGGGCGCACTTCGAGCGGGAAGAAGCTGATCACCCGGTTCATCGCCTGGTAGGCGTTGTTGGCGTGCAGGGTCGCGAGGCACAGGTGGCCCGAGAGCGCGTAGGTGAGCGCCATGCGCATCGTCTCGAGGTCGCGGATCTCGCCGATGAGGATGCAGTCGGGCGCCTGGCGCATGGCGTTGCGCAGCGCGTCGTGGAACGAGCGCGTGTCGTTGCCGACCTCGCGCTGGTTGAAGATCGACTTCTTCGGCGTGAAGACGTACTCGACCGGGTCCTCGATGGTGAGGATGTGGCCTTCCCTCACCGTGTTGCGGTAGTCGAGCATCGAGGCGAGCGTCGTGGACTTGCCCGAGCCCGTGGCGCCCACCACGAGGATCAAGCCGCGCTTTTCCATGACCAGCGTGGAGAGCACCTGGGGAAGGTTCAGGTCCGCGATCTTCGGGATGTCGGCGGACACGAAGCGGATCACGCACGACACCGCGCCCTTCTGCCAGAAGCAGTTCACGCGGAAGTTGCCCATCCCGGCCATGGGCTTGGAGAAGTTGAGCTCCTGCTCCTTCTCGAAGAGCTCGATCTGCGCCGGCGTGAGCATCTCGTAGACGATCTTCTTCGTCTGCTCGGCGTCCATTGCGGCGGGGTTCACCGGGACGATGCTGCCCTGGATCTTGATGCTGATCGGTGAGCCGGCCGAGATGAAGATGTCCGACGCCTTCTTCTCCGCCATCACCTGCAGGAGCTTCTCGATGAACATTGTGTACGCCTCTCGGTTGGCTAGTCGCCGCGGAGCAGCTCGTTGATGCCCGTTTTCGCCCGGGTCTTCGCGTCTACCTGCTTGATTATTACCGCGCAATAGAGACTATACCGGCCATCCCCCCCGGGCAAGTTGCCGGAAA
>DATBEA010000525.1:0-4117 GCA_036276215.1 Usitatibacter sp. | reverse complement strand
CCGCTGTCGGTGAAGCTGCCGTTCGACTGGCGCGACCTCACGCCGGTCGCCGTCATGGCGTTCGACCAGTTCGTGCTGTGGGACAACACCCAGCTGCCGTACGCCAGCGTGAAGGAGTTCGTCGCCGCCGCCAAGTCGGCGAGCCCGCCGTTCAAGATGGGCGGCACCGGCTCGAAGCGCGAGGACCACGTCCTCACCGTCTTCATCGAGCAGAAGACGGGCGCCAAGTTCGCCTACCTGCCGTACAAGTCGGGCGGCGAGGCGGCCACGCAGCTCGTCGGCAACCACATCGCGTCCAACGTGAACAACCCCTCGGAGAACCTCGAGGTATGGCGCGCCGGCCAGGTGCGCGCGCTGTGCGTCTTCTCCAAGGAGCGCATGCAGTACAAGGGGAAGGTCACGGCGACCCAGTCCTGGAACGACATCCCGACCTGCCCCAGCGAGGGCCTGGACGTGACCTACCAGATGCTTCGTGCGATGTTCCTGCCGGGCAAGGTCACGCCCGAGCAGCAGGCCTTCTACGTGGACCTTTTCCACAAGATCACGCAGACCCAGGAATACAAGGACTACATGGAGAAGCAGGCGCTGAAGCCCGTCTGGTACGCCGGCAAGGACATGGTCAAGTTCCTCGAGGAAGACGACGCCCTCAACAAGAGCCTGATGACCGAAGCCGGCTTCGTCGCGAAGTGAGCGGCGCCGAAACGGTCATCGCCGTCGAGCCGGACGAGCCGCCGGACGATTCACCCGACCTCACCAGCACTCGCAGCGTGGAAGTCGCCACGCTGGCGGTGCTGCTCGCCTTCGCGTGCCTCATGATGTGGGACAACTGGCGCACGGGTGCCTCCTGGGACTCGACGGGTCCGCAGGCCGGTTACTTCCCGTTCTACGTGGCGATCATCCTCGGGGGCGCCTGCCTCTGGGGCATCGCGAAGGAGCTCATCGCCTGGCGCCAGCCCGGCGAGGGCTTCGTCACGCGCAACCAGATGAAGCGCGTGCTGCAGGTGCTGGTGCCGACCGTGCTCTTCGTGCCGGCCACGCAATGGCTGGGCCTCTACGTGGCGAGCTTCATCCTCATCACCGGCTTCATGCTGGTGATCGGCCGCATCGCGGCATGGAAGTCGTTCCTCACCGGTTTCGTATTCTCCGTGGCCATGTTCGTGACCTTCGAGATCGCGTTCGACGTGATCATGCCGAAGGGTCCGCTCGAGCACCTCTTCGGCTACTAGCGTGGAGTCATTCCACCTCCTCCTCTACGGCTTCGGCGTCCTGCTCACGTGGAAGACGCTGCTGCTCATGCTGCTGGGCCTCTCTCTCGGCATCTTCGTGGGGGTCCTGCCCGGGCTGGGCGGCCCGAACGGGGTGGCGATCCTGCTGCCGCTCACCTTCACGATGGATCCCACCTCGGCCATCGTGATGCTCTCGTGCATCTACTGGGGAGCGCTCTTCGGCGGCGCCATCACCTCCATCCTCTTCAACATCCCCGGCGAGGCGTGGTCGGTCGCGACCACCTTCGACGGCTACCCGATGGCGCAGAAGGGGCAGGCGGCCGAGGCCCTCACCGCGGCCTTCACGTCGTCCTTCATCGGCTCGCTCGTGGCGGTGCTGCTCATCACGTTCCTCGCGCCGCGAATCGCGGACTTCGCATTGAAGTTCGGGCCGCCGGAGTTCTTCTCGGTATACCTGCTCACGTTCTGCTCGTTCGTGGGCCTCGGTCGCGAGGCCAAGCACAAGACCATCATCTCGATGGCGCTGGGGCTCTTGCTGGCGGGCATCGGCATGGACACGGTGTCCGGGCAGCTGCGGATGACCTTCGGCTCTTCCGAGCTCATGCGCGGGGTGAACTTCCTGGTCGCCGTGATCGGCCTCTTCGGCATCAGCGAGATCCTCCTCACCATGGAGGAGCGGCTCGCGCTTCGCGGCCACGCCGCGAGGATCAGCCTGAGAGTGGTGCTGAAGGTGTGGCGCGACCTGCCGAAGTACTGGGGGACGCTGCTGCGCTCGTCGGCCATCGGCTGCTGGCTGGGGATCACGCCGGGGGGCGCCATCGCCGCCTCGTTCATGGGCTACAACATCGCCAAGCGCATGTCGCGCAATCCCGAATCGTTCGGCACGGGGCGCATCGAGGGCGTGTTCGCGCCCGAGACGGCGGCGCACGCATCCGGCACGGCGGCGCTGCTGCCCATGCTCTCGCTCGGCATTCCGGGCTCCGGCACGGCGGCGATCCTGCTGGGCGGCCTCATGGTGTGGGGCTTGAACCCCGGGCCGCTCCTCTTCGTCGAGCACAAGGAGTTCGTCTGGGGCCTCATCGCCTCGATGTACCTGGGCAACGTCGTGGGGCTGGTGATGGTGCTCTCGACCGTGCCGCTTTTCGCCGCGGTGCTTCGCGTTCCCTTCGCCGCCATCGCGCCCATGATCGTGGTCTCGTGCGCGATCGGCGCCTTCGCGATCCAGAACGCGGTCTTCGACATGTACCTCATGCTGGTCTTCGGCGTGCTGGGCTACGTGCTGAAGAAGATCGGCGTGCCGGTCGCGCCGCTCACGCTGGCGCTCGTCCTGGGAAGCCGCGCCGAGGATTCGTTCCGCCTCTCGATGATCGGCTCGGCGGGCGACATGCGCGTGTTCTTCTCCAATTCGCTGGTGGGCACGATCACGACGCTCGCGATCATCCTCCTCCTCTGGCCGCTCATCTCGCGCGCGATCGGCGCCGCACGCAGGCAGGCCGGGCGGATCGTCCAGGGAACGGTCGAGCCGCCGCGCTAGCGCGGCGCGGGATTGCGCCGACATGTAGGGGAGGATTCCGCCGATACCGGCCATCGGGGCACGGGGCGAAAATCGGTGTCTCATACCAGGAGACCCGCATGAATGCTCGCCTCATTTCGATCCTCGCGGTCGCGGCCATCGGCGCCGCCCCGTTCGGCGCCTCGGCGCTCGGCACCAACGAGAAGGGCTGCCTCGTGGGTGGCGCCGCCGGCGGCGTCGTGGGCCACACGGTGAGCGGCAACAACACGCTGCTGGGCGCGGCCATCGGCTGCGGCGCGGGCGTGCTGATCAACAAGGAACGCGTGAAGAAGGAAGACGAGCAGGCGCGGCACAACGACGCCGAGAACCGCCGCCAGGCGCGGCACGACCGCGAAGTCGCGCGCCGCCGCGAGATCGAGCGCGAGCGCCTCGCGCAGGAGTCTTCGCGCTAGGAGACTCGTTCCCGGGCCGTCGCCGCCGCCGCGGCGCCCGGGATGACACAGGGGTGCGATGGGGGTAGAATTCAAACGCTCGTTTGAATTCCGGAACCCTCCCCATGGCCGCTTCGCGCCCCGCACGAAAAAGCGTCCTTACGGACGCGGCCTCCGCGGACACCAAGACCCGCATCCTCGACGCGGCGGAAGCGCAGTTCATGGAGCACGGCTTCGAGGCGACGAGCCTGAGGGGCCTCACCTCGGCCGCGGGCGTGAACCTCGCGGCGGTCAACTACCACTTCGGCAGCAAGGAAGAGCTCTTCCAGGCGGTGCTCACGCGCCGGCTCGATCCCATGAACCAGGAGCGCATCGAGCTCCTCGAGAGGCTCGAGCGCGAAGCGGGCGGGCGCGCGCTCTCGGTGGAGAAGATCCTCTTCGCGATGCTCATCCCGGCGCTGCGACTCGCGCGCGACGAACGCCGCGGCGGCAAGAATTTCCTGAAGCTCCTGGGCCGCGCCTACGCCGACCCCGCGCCCTTCATCCGCCATTTCCTCTCCGCCCAGTACTCGGGAATGATCGGCCGCTACAAGGAGGCGTTCCTCGTGGCGCTGCCGCACCTCGGGCGCCAGGAGCTCACGTGGCGGCTGCACTTCGTGATGGGCGCCCTTTCCTATACGCTGGCGGGCACCGACGCGCTCAAGCTCTTCGCGCAGGTGGCCGCCGCCGACAAGCACGACGACGAGCTGCTCCTGCAGCGGCTCGCGCCTTTCCTCGTGGCGGGCCTCAAGGCCCCGCCGCTCGCCGAATCCCGCAAGCTCGAGCTGGTCTCGGGCGGCTGACAAGGAGTCCACCCCCCCATGGCCACGATCTTCACCATAGCCTCGATTCTCGGCGCGCTCGCCGTCGCCTGGGCGCTCGCCTACCACCGCGCCAATGGGCTCGCG
>DATBEA010000524.1:0-3097 GCA_036276215.1 Usitatibacter sp. | reverse complement strand
AGGAATACGGCATGGATCGCGTGCAGGGCCACGACATTCTGGTTCGCGCAGGCCCACCCGGCGGTCGCGTAGGCGATGCCCTGGTCCGCGAGGGCGAGGATCGGGGCGACGAGGAGCGGGATCCAGATGCGCATCGCGGCCGCTAGAAGCGCGGGGCCCAGTAGACCACCGCGTAGATCGGAAGCCACGTCACCACGACGAAGTTCCAGTAGCCGCAGTTCTCGGCCACGTCCACGAAGCGCTTGCCCTCGAGCGGCCCCTTGTACATGAGGGCGGTGAGCACGATCGTCTCGATGTAGTCGGTCACGAGGTTGAACGTGTGCAGGATGAGCATCACCCAGACGACCGAGCCGTAGGCGCTGTCCGTGGCGGACACGTTGAGGCGCCCGAACTCGATCGCGCGCACCACGAGCATCGCGGTCGCGAGGGCGCAGAGCACGGCGAGGCCGATCCGCACCGCGCGCAGGTCGTGGTTCATCGCCTTCTTGTCGAGCCAGACGTTCGGGATCGCGCTCACGACGATGAGGACGGCGTTCACCGTTCCCCATGCGACGTCCGGCGCCGGGGCCCCGAACGGCCAGGTGTCCGACAGCGCGCGCAGGTAGAAGTAGACCGCGACCATGAACGCGAAGGCGCTGCCCTCGATCGCCATGAAGCCCGCGGTGCCCCACCACATGAGGCTGCGGTGCCCGAAGCCGTAGCTGGGGATTTCCGAGACGTCGAGCGCGTCGCCTCGCCGCACCGCCGGCACGCTCGCCGGCGTCGCTTCCCTGCGCGTGGTCATGGCCTCTTCTCCACGGACTTGTTCTTCTCGGTCTCCTCCCGGCGCGGCCAGAACCAGCCGATGAACGCGATCGCGGCCGGGATGAGGCCCCACACGAAGCCCTGCAACGACCAGATCGACCAGATGAGCCAGACGCTCACGCCGACCGCACCCAGGAAAGGCCAGATCGCGGGTTCCGGATAGCCGTAGCGCACATCGGGGACCGCGTCGAGCACGGTCGTCACCAGGCCCTCGCGCACCCGGGTCGACAGGCCGCTCACATGCGTTGGGGCATCCGGGTCGCGCGTCCAGAGGGGCTCGCGGGAGGACACTACGGGGATGGCCGCGAAGTTGAAGGGCGGCGGCGGGGACGGCGTCGCCCATTCGAGCGTCGCCCCGCCCCACGGGTCGCTGCCCGCCCGCGCGCCGTTGCGCAGGCTGGCGAAGAAGTTGACCAGGAATACCACCATGCTCACCGCGATCGTGACGGCGCCGATGGTGGCGACGAGGTTGAGCGGCCCCCACCCGGACTCGGCCGGATACGTGTAGATGCGCCGCGGCATGCCCTCCAGTCCCAGCTGGTGCATCGGCCAGAAGGTGACGTTGAAGCCGATGAAGAAGAGCCAGAACTGCCACCGTGCGAGCCGCTCGCCCATGAGGCGCCCGGTCATCTTCGGGAACCAGTAGAAGAACGCCCCGAACAGGGGAAAGACCGCGCCGCCGATGAGCACGTAGTGCAGGTGGGCCACCACGAAGTAGGTGTCGTGCACCTGGAGGTCGACCGGCACCGAGCCCAGCAGGAGCCCGGTCATCCCCCCGATGGTGAGGATGAAGAAAAAGCCCATCACGTAGAGGATCGGGGGGCGCATGTTCAGGCGCCCGGTGGCGAGCGTGGCGATCCAGCAGAAGATCTGGATCGCGGTGGGGATCGCGATCATGAAGCTCATCGCGGTGAAGAAGCTCTTGCCCAGCTCCGGGATGTTGGTCGCGAACATGTGGTGCACCCACAGCCCGAACGAAAGGAAGCCCGTTGCGATGAGGGAGAGCACGATCGCGTCGTGGCCGAACATCGGCCGGCGCGCGAACACCGGAATCATCGCGGAGATGAATCCCAACCCGGGGATGAAGATGAAGTAGACCTCGGGATGGCCGAAGAACCAGAAGAGGTGCTGCCAGAGGAGCGCGTCGCCGCCTTCGGCGGGGTTGAAGAAGTGGGTGCCGAGCATGCGGTCGAATTGCACCAGGTTCGCGCCCAGCATCACGGTCGGCATCGAGAAGATGATCATGATGGAGGTCACGAGCATCGCCCAGCAGAAGAGCGGCATGCGCGCGAGCGACATGCCGGGGGCGCGCATCTTGAGGATCACCGTGGCGATGTCGACCGCGACCATGAGGCCCATCGCCTCGGTGAAGTTCACGAGGTTGTTCCAGAAGTCCGAGCGCTTGCCGATTCCGTAGTCGGGCCCGGAGAGCGGCACGTACGAGAACCAGCCCGCGTCGGCGCCCGTGTTGAAGAGGAAGCCCAGGAAGAGCGTGCAGCCGCCGATGAGGTAGACCCAGTACGCGGAGGCGCTCATGCGCGGAAACGCGGAGTTGCGCGTGCCCACCATGAGCGGCACCAGGTAAAGCCCCATCCCCTGCATGATCGGCACGGCGAAAAGGAACATCATCGTCGTGCCGTGCATCGTGAAGACCTGGTTGTACAGGTCCGGCCCCAGCAGCTTGTTGTCGGGCACGGCGAGCTGCAGGCGCATCATGGTGGCGAGCACGCCGGCGAGGGCGAAGAACACGAACGCGGTCACGACGAAGCGAAGGCCGATCACCTTGTGGTCGTTGCACGCGAGCCGGTTGATGAGGCCGGGCTTGTTCTCCCAGGTCTGCGCGAGCGCCTGCGCGGCCGGCGAATCCCATCCGCCGCCGTCCTTTAGCTCTTCGGCGCGCGCGCTCATCGCAGCGTTCCCAGGTACGCGACCAGGGCCTGCAGGTCCTCGGGCGCGAGCGGTTGCGCGGGCATGTTCGCGCCGGGCTTGATCTTCTGCGGATCCGAGATCCACGCCGCGAGATCGCCGGGCGTGTTCTGGAATGCGCCGGCCGCCAGCCAGGCGCGGCTCGCCACGTGGGTGAGGTCCGGCGCCTTGCGGGCGTTGGCGCTCGTGCCCTGGATCGCGTGGCACATCATGCAGCTGCCGCTCATGAAGAGGCGGCGGCCGCGCTCCGCCATCGCTTCGGTGGGCGGGGCGGCGGGCCTGCGTTGCGCCTCGGCCCACGCGTCGTATTCCGGCGGGGCCACTGCGACGACTTCGAAATACATGTGCGCGTGCTGCAGGCCGCAAT
>DATBEA010000523.1:0-4921 GCA_036276215.1 Usitatibacter sp. | reverse complement strand
AAGCCGAAGACCGACCTCGCGAAGCTCCGCGCGTGGAAGGACGGCGTGGTGGCCAAGCTCACCAAGGGGCTCGCCGGCCTCGCCAAGGCGCGCAAGGTGACGGTCGTCGAGGGCACGGCGCAGTTCGCCTCGCCGCAGACGCTCGAGGTCGCGACGAAGGAGGGCCGCAAGGTCGTCTCGTTCGACCACTGCATCGTCGCGGCCGGCTCGCAGTCGGCGAGGATCCCGGGATTTCCCTACGACGATCCGCGCCTCATGGATTCCACGGGCGCGCTCGAGCTCGAGGACATCCCGAAGCGCCTGCTCATCATCGGCGGCGGCATCATCGGCCTCGAGATGGCGACGGTGTACGACGCGCTGGGCAGCAAGGTGAGCGTGGTGGAGTTCATGGACCGCCTGATCCCCGGCGCCGACCCCGACATCGTGAAGCCGCTCGCGCGCCGCATCGAGAAGCGCTACGAGAAGATCATGCTCAAGACCAAGGTCACGAAGATCGAGCCGATGCCCACCGGCCTCAAGGCGACCTTCGAATCGGCCGAAGGCGGCGCGGCGCCCGATGCGCAGTCCTTCGACCGCGTGCTGCTCGCGGTGGGACGCCGGCCCAACGGCAAGAACATCGCCGCGGAGAAGGCCGGCGTCACCGTGAACGAGCGCGGTTGGATCCCCGTGGACAAGCAGATGCGCACCAACGTGCCGCACATCTTCGCGATCGGCGACATCGTCGGAGAGCCGATGCTCGCCCACAAGGCGACCCACGAAGGCAAGCTCGCCGCGGAGGTGATCTCGGGCATGAGCCACCACGCGTGGGAAGCACGCACGATCCCCAGCGTGGCCTATACCGATCCCGAGGTCGCCTGGATGGGGCTCTCGGAGCCCGAGGCCAAGGCGAACGGCATCGAGTACGAGAAGGCGGTGTTCCCGTGGGCCGCGAGCGGACGCGCGCTCGGCATGGGGCGCGAGGAAGGCCTCACCAAGGTGCTCTACGAGAAGGGAACGAAGCGCATCCTCGGCGCGGGCATCGTCGGCGTGAACGCGGGCGAGCTCATCGCGGAGACCGTCCTCGCGCTCGAGATGGGCGCGGATGCCGAAGACATCGGGCTCACGATCCACCCGCACCCGACGCTTTCCGAGACGATCTTCTTCTCCGCCGAGATGGCCGACGGCACCATCACCGACCTCATGCCGGCCAAGCGCTGAGGCTTCAGGGAAGGACGGGCGCGGCCGCGAGGGCGAGCGCGGCCACGACCGCGAGGCGCTCGGCGCCGAAGAAACCCTTGCGCTTGGCCTCGGCGTCCACGATGCCGATCACTTCCCGGGAATCGTCCAGGATCGGAACGCACGCCTCGGACTGCACGCCGTCGTCGCATACGTAGAAGCCGCCGCCCGCCTCCACGTGGCGCGCGACATCGTCGATCACGGTGGCGCGGCCAGTGAGGCCCACAGTGCTGTTGGTGCTGCGCTCGGCGAATTCGCGCGTGAGGGGAAACTCGGCTCGGCTGGGACGCCCCACATACGAGAGCTTCACGAGCACGTCGCCACCGGACGGATGCCTGCGGCGCTGGTAGACGCCCACCCATTCGGCGCCCGTCGTCTCCTGCACGCGCTCGACCAGCCGCTCGAGGAGCGAGAGCCTGCGCGTGGCCTGGTCGCTGCGCCCACCCAGGATCGCGGTGAGGTCGTAGGGCGTCGGCGCCATCTCGTCCACGACCGAGCACGTGCCGTCCTCGGTGAGCATCGGGACCTGGTAGGTATAGAGCGAGGAAGGATCGTGGATCGCGACCTTCTCCCCCATGGCTTCCATGAGGTCGCGGATGGCGCGCTCCACGGCCGGCTCGCGCCCGACGAGCGACTCGAGGCCCGCCGCGCGCAGGAACGCGGTGATGCGGGCTCGGCTCTGCGATGCGGCCGAAGCGCTCAGAGCCGCTCTTCGACCCAGCCGCGGACGCTTTCCAGCGCCGCGGGAAGCGCCGCGGCATTGGTGCCGCCGGCCTGCGCCATGTCCGGGCGCCCGCCGCCCTTGCCGCCCACCTGGGAGGCGACGAAGTTCACCAGCTCGCCCGCCTTCACGCGCGCGATCAGGTCCTGGGTCACGCCCGCGATGAGGCTCACCTTGTTGTCGGCGTCGGCCGAGGCGAGCACGATGGCGCTCGACTTGAGCTTGTCCTTCAGCTTGTCGAGCGTGTCGCGCAGCGTCTTCACGTCCGCGCCCTCGAGATGGGCGGCGAGCACCTTCACGCCCTTCACGTCGACGGCGCTCCCCGCGAGGTCGGTGCCCTGCGAGGTCGCCATCTTCACCTTCACGCGGGCGAGCTCCTTTTCCAGCGCACGCGCGTTCTCGAGCGCGGCGGCGAGCTTGGACTCGATCTCCGCGGGCTGCGCCTTGAGCGCGTCGGCCACGCGCCCGAGGCGCTCGGATTCGGCGCGGGCGAAGGCGATGGCGACCGTCCCGGCAATGGCCTCGACGCGGCGGATGCCGGCCGCGACGCCGCCTTCGGAGACGATCCGGAAAAGGCCGATGTCGCCGGTGCGCGCGACGTGCGTGCCGCCGCAGAGCTCGCGCGAGGTGCCGATGTCGAGCACGCGCACCTCGTCGCCGTATTTCTCGCCGAAGAGCATCATCGCGCCCAGCTTCTGGGCGTCGTCGATGGGCATCACGCGCGACGCGGTGGGCTCGTTGGCGAGGACTTCCTTGTTCACGATCGCCTCGACGCGGCGGATCTCGTCCGCGGTCATGGGCGCGTTGTGGCTGAAGTCGAAGCGCGTCTTGTCCTCGTCCACGAGCGAGCCCTTCTGCTGCACGTGGGCGCCGAGGACCTCGCGAAGCGCCTTGTGCATGAGGTGCGTGGCCGAGTGGTGGCGCATGGTGCGCGCGCGCTTGTCCAGGTCCACGTTGGCCGCGACGACGTCCCCCACCTCGAGCTCGCCCGTCTTCACCACCCCGTGGTGCCCGAAGACCTCGGGCTGGATCTTCTGCGTGTCCTGCACGTCGAAGAGCGTGAGGCACGTGCCGCCCTTGGTGAGCTCGCCGCGATCTCCGACCTGGCCGCCCGACTCGGCATAGAAAGGCGTGCGGTCCAGGACCACGATGCCCTCCTCGCCCACCGAGAGCGATTTCGCCGCCGTGCCGCCCTTGTAGAGCGCCACGACGCGTGCTTCCTCGGACATCGTGTCGTAGCCACGGAACATCGTCTTGGCCCCGGCGTACTCGAGCTGCGTGCCGGCCTTGAACTTGGAGGCCGCGCGCGAACGCGTCTGTTGCGAGGCCATCGCCGCGTCGAAGGCCGGCATGTCGATCTCGAAGCCGCGCTCGCGCCCGATGTCGGCCGTGAGGTCGACGGGGAAGCCGAACGTGTCGTAGAGCTTGAACGCGGTCTCGCCGTCCAGCCGCGTGGGGCTCTTCGCGAGCGCCGTCTCGAGGATCGCCATGCCCGTCTCGAGGGTCTCGGCGAAGCGCTCCTCTTCCTGGCGCAGCGTCCCGATGATGCGTTCCCGCGAAGCCGCGAGGTCCGGATAGGCCTCGCCCATCTCCTTCACGAGGTCGTCCACCAGCTTGTAGAAGAACGGCTGCTTCTGGCCCAGCTTGTAGCCGTGGCGCATGGCGCGGCGCGCGATGCGGCGAAGCACGTAGCCGCGGCCCTCGTTCATCGGGATCACGCCGTCGCACACCAGGAAGGCGCAGGCGCGGATGTGGTCCGCGATCACGCGCAGCGAGGGCGCCTCGAGGTCCTTTGTAAGAGTCTCGCGCGCGGCCGCCTTGATGAGCGCCTGGAAGAGGTCGATCTCGTAGTTCGAGTGCACGTGCTGCAGTACGGCGGTAAGGCGCTCCAGGCCCATGCCCGTGTCCACCGAGGGCTTGGGCAGCGGGTTCATCACCCCCGCCTCGTCGCGGTTGAACTGCATGAAGACGAGGTTCCAGATCTCGATGTAGCGGTCGCCGTCCTCGTTGGGTGAGCCGGGCGGCCCTCCCGGGATTCCGGGACCGTGGTCGTAGAAGATCTCCGAGCATGGGCCGCAGGGGCCCGTTTCGGCCATCTGCCAGAAGTTGTCGCTCTCGAATTTGCGCCCGCCCGGCTTGTCGCCGATGCGGATGCAGCGCTCCTTCGGCACGCCGATGTCCCGGGTCCAGAGGTCGTAGGCCTCGTCGTCGGTCGCGTACACCGTGGTCCAGAGCTTCTCCGCCGGCAGGCCGTACTCCCTGGTGAGCAGCTCCCACGCGAAGCGGATGGCGTCGCGCTTGAAGTAGTCGCCGAAGCTGAAGTTGCCCAGCATCTCGAAGAAGGTGTGGTGGCGCGCCGTGTAGCCCACGTTCTCGAGGTCGTTGTGCTTGCCGCCGGCGCGCACGACCTTCTGCGCGGTGACCGCCCTCACGTAGGGACGCTTCTCGATGCCGAGGAAGACTTCCTTGAACTGGTTCATCCCCGCGTTCGCGAAGAGCAGCGTCGGGTCGTTGGCGGGGACGAGCGAGCTCGAGGGCACGTGCTGGTGCCCCTTCGAGACGAAGTAGTCGATGAACTTCCTGCGGATTTCCCTGGTTTTCATTGGCCCTGTGGCAGTTTCGGCGCTTTCTTGGCGCCTGGGCGGACAATCCTCAAGGATACCAAAGAGATAAGGGCTAAAGGGCTTGGGGCGCGATCGGATCACGTTCGGATCACCGATCGGATCGTGTCGAGGCGCGGTCGAATCGCGGTCGAATCGCGGTCGAGGAAAGCGCCGCCCGGAGACTTACGGCCACTTCGCTGCGCTGCGTGGTGCCCTCGCTTACGGCAAGACGTCACGGCGGCTGCGGATTGTCTTCCTCTTTACCGATGCGAACTGCCGTCCGCACCTTTGCTCCGTCCTCGCCGAAACCCCGTGACGTCTTGCCACCCTCGGCCCGTCTCAGGTTGGCGCTTCCCTCGACGGACTCGCCGCATTCTTGGCG
>DATBEA010000522.1:0-2277 GCA_036276215.1 Usitatibacter sp. | reverse complement strand
GAACTCGTAGCGGCCCCGGTAGCCTGGATCCTGGGCGGCGGCACGGTCCCATTCGTCGGGAAAGAGGACGAGGATTCGGCGCGTCATTCCACAATTCTACGCAACGTCGGCCCTTCCGGATTCATTTCCAGGCGAAGGCGTCGGCGCGGATGCCCCGCTCCCAGGCGAGCGCGGCGGGCATTTCCGCGCCGGCGAGGTCCGGGGAAAGGCCGCCGGCGCCCGGCACGGGCTTCATGGTGCGCTCCGCCGGGTCGTACTTGTGCACCGACGCCACGTGGACGGCTTGCGTGGGCGAGACCCAGCTGTAGCAGGCGTTCACGAGCGTGGGCGCCGGGTTGGGCTCCTGGCCGGCGAGGAGCCGGGCCACGGCGGCCGCGCACGCCTTCGCCTGCGCATTGGCCATGGTGGCCGACTTGGGCATGAGCGGGGCGATCTGCAGCGAATCGCCCAGCACGTGCACCCCGGGCGCCGCCCGCGACTCGTACGTGAGCCAATCCACCTCGCACCAGCGCCCGTTGGCGGTGATGAAAGGTGCCGCCACTTCCCCGGCCTTCATCGGCGGGATCACGTTCAGGACGTCCGCCTTCACGTCTTCGAACTCGAGCTTCACGGTGCGCGTCGCGATATCCACGTCGACCGCCTTGCTGTTGGGCCGGTAGTCGACCATGCCGGGATAGAGCTCCTTCCAGGCGCGCCTGAAGAGCGCGCCCTTCGACAGGACGTCCTCGTTGGCATCGACGATCACGACGCGCGCGCGCGGCTTGCTGAGCTTGAAGTACGCCGCGGCCTGGCAGGCCCGCTCGTACGGGCCCGGCGGGCAGCGAAAAGGCGCCTCGGGAATGGAGATCACGAAGGTGCCGCCGTCGGGCATCGCCTCGAGCTGCCGGCGAAGGATCGCGGTCTGCGGCCCCGCCTTCCAGGCGTGCGGCACGGCCTCCCGCGCGGACTCGTCCCCGAGCGCCGGGAGCTCGCCCCACATGAAGTCGATCCCGGGCGAGACGATGGCGCGGTCGAAGCGCACGGGATCGCCGCGCGCAAGCCGCACCCGCCGGGCGCCGGCGTCGACCGCCACGGCGCGGTCCCTCACCACCCGCACGCCCTCCGCGGCCAGCCGGTCGTAGCCGATCGTGATGCTGGAGAGCTCGCGGAAGCCGCCGATCACGAGGTTGGACAGCGGGCAGGTCACATGGGCCGCTTCGGGCTCGACCAGCGTGACCTCGATGGACGGGTCGAGGAGGCGCAGGTAGCGCGCGGCGGTGGCGCCGCCATAGCCTCCGCCCACGACGGCCACGCGTGCGCCGCGTGCTTGCGCGCGCGCGGCCGGGGCCAGCGCCAGCGCCGAGAGCGCGCCCAGGGCGAGGAAGGCGCGGCGCCTCATCGGGCGCCCGCCGGCTGCGAGGCGAAATGGCGCGACAGGGCTTCGATCTCGGAATCCGTGAGCCCGCGCGAAAGCTGCGCCATGAGGGTGGCGGGCGGCCGCTCGCGCAGCGCGCGAAGCTGCACCCCGAGGTCGCGGCGGCCGGCGAGCGGGGGAACCTCCGCGACTCCCGTCCCGCGACCCGAGGGGCCGTGGCAGGGCGCGCAGGTGGCCGCCAGCGCACGCACGCCTTCCGGAGACAGGTTGGGTGCCGCGAAGCTCGCCGAGGGCTCCACGGCCCACGTGGCGAGCGCCCCGAAAAAAAGAACGGCGCCCGTTGCCAGGCGCCGTACGTTCATCGAGCCACTCCCGTCAGGCCGATTCGACCGGTTCGGGCGGCGTTTGCGCGGACTGCGCGATCTCCAGCTTCACCTCGCCCTTCTCGTCCAGGTCGATGGTCACGCGGCCGCCGTTGGCGAGCTTGCCGAAGAGCAGCTCGTCGGCAAGTGCGCGCCGGATCGTGTCCTGGATGAGGCGCGCCATGGGGCGCGCGCCCATCTGCGGGTCGAAGCCGTTCTTCGCGAGGTATTTCTTGAGCTCCTCGGTGAAGATCGCCTCGACCTTCTTCTCGGAGAGCTGGCCTTCGAGCTGCATCAGGAACTTGTCCACCACGCGCAGGATGACCTCCTCGTCGAGCGAGGCGAACGAGACCACCGCGTCCAGGCGGTTCCTGAACTCCGGGGTGAACATGCGCTTGATCTCGCCCATCTCGTCGCCCGCCATGCGCGTCTGCGTGAAGCCCATGGTGTTCTTCGACAGGCCCTCGGCACCGGCGTTGGTGGTCATCACGATCACCACGTTGCGGAAATCCGCCTTGCGGCCGTTGTTGTCGGTGAGCGTGCCGTGGTCCATCACCTGGA
>DATBEA010000521.1:0-6501 GCA_036276215.1 Usitatibacter sp. | reverse complement strand
AGGTCGCGAGCGAGCTCGCCGCGCTCCTCGCCGCCACCGGCCCGCGCGTGAAGATCCTCGCCACGTCGCGCGAACCGCTGGGCCTCCAGGAGGAGTGGCTCTTCGAGCTGCAGGGCCTTTCCTATCCGGCGCAGGACGAGCTGGCGAACGCCCAGGGCTCCGCCGCCGTGCAATTCTTCGCGCAACGCGCGCGCCAGGCCTACCTCGGTTTCTCGCTCGCGGCCGAGCTCCCCAACGTCGTGCGCATCTGCGGCGTGGTCGAGGGCCTGCCGCTGGGGCTCGAGCTCGCCGCGAGCTGGGTGCGAAGCGTCCCGTGCGCCGAGATCGCCGCCTCGCTCGTCGAGCACGCCACGCAGCTCGCCACGCGCCACGTGAACCGTGCCGCGCGCCATCACTCGCTGGGTGCGGTGATCGCCTATTCGTGGGATCGCCTGCCCGCCGAGCAGCGCGAGGCGCTCTCGGCGCTTGCCGTGCTGCGCGGCACTTTCTCGCGCGAGGCGGCCGAGCAGGTCGCGCGCGCCAACGTGCGCACGCTCTCGGCGCTCGCCGACAAGGCGCTGCTGCAGCGCATTCCCGAAGGACGCTGGCACATCCACGAGGTGGTGCGGCAGTACGCATGGGACCAGGCCGCGGGGACCGCCAAGGCGCGTACCGCGCGGCAGGCCGCGGTCGCGCGGCTTCGCGACGGGCACTACATGGGGCTCCTCGAGCGGGTCGGTCCCCGGCTTCTCGGGCCGGACGAGGCGCAAGGCTATGCGACGATCGACATGGAGCTGCCCAACATCCGCGCCGCGTGGCAGTCGTGCGCGAAGGCCGGCGACCTCGAGGCCATGGCCGCCGCGGGCCCCGCCTGGATGGACTTCCTCGAGAAGGACCGCTTCGTGGACGAGGGGCGCGCCGCCGTGGACGCCTGGCTCGATGCCGCGCTCGCCCGCAACGACGCCCTCTCGGCGGCGAAGGCCCGGATGCACTCCGCGAGCCTGAACGAGCTGGCGGGACAGCTCGCCGAGGGCCTCGCCGCCGTCGAGCTCGCCATTCCGGTCCTCGAGGCGAACGGCGCGAAGGGCGAGCACGTCCGGGCGATGATGAACCGCGGCGTGCTGCTCTCCCACCTGGGGCGCGTGGCCGAGGCCGAGACACAGGCGAGGCAGGCCCTCGAGGCCGGCCGCTTGCTCGACGACCGCTGGATCCTCACCCAATGCCTCACCGTGCTGGGCTTCATCGTGATCCGCCTGGGCAAGGGCGCGGAAGCGCGCGACCTCCAGCTCCAGGCGCTCGCCCTCGCCGAGGCGCTCGGCAAGCGCTCGGCCATCGCCCGCGTGAGCAACAACCTCGCGCTCGCGGAGAATTTCCTCGGCAACTACAAGGCGGCCGAGGCCGGCTACGAGCAGGCCCTGGACATGTGGAAGTCGCTCGGCATGATTCGCGTGGCGGGCCTCGCCATGCACAACCTGGGCGTGGTCGCGCAGCGCACGGGCGACTACGCGCTCGCGCTGCAGCGCTATCGCGAGGGCCTGGAGCTCCTGCAGCGCGCGGGCGATCGCAAGATGATCGCGTTGAACCTCATCTCCACGGGAGACGCGCTGGTGCGCATCGGGCGGGCGGGCGAGGCGCGGGCGCCGCTCACCGAGGGATTTCGCATCGCGCAGCGCGACGCGCATGCGCTCGTGATGGCCTACGCGTATCCCATGCTCGCGCACGCGGAGATCACGCTGGGCAACTTCCGGCCGGCGGCCGGCCATTTGCTCGCCGGCTTCGACATCGCCGAGAGCGGCAACTACATGGACGTGATGGCCGAATCGATCGTGAACGCGGCTCGCCTCGTCATCGCCGGCTCGCCGGGAAGCCAATCCACGGCCCTGGGCTGGATGCGCGAGCTCTCGGCCTCGCCGCAGGCGAGCGCGCGGGTGCGCGACGATGCGCGGCGCCTGATCGATTCGCTCAGCCCCACCGACGGCGGCAAGGCGGCAGGCCGCACGGTGGAGGAGCTCGCGCGCGCCGCCAAAGCGGCGGTGCGCAGGTTCACTTCCTCCGCGACGCCGTCAACCGCCGGTACTGGGACATATGCCGAATCGCATCCTTCGGCTTCCTGAGGGATTCGTAGAGGAGGGCCAGGTTGAAGTGGCAATCGGCGAGCGCGGGATCGGTGCGCAGCGCCTCCTCGTAGGCCTCGACGGCATCGGCCTTGCGATCGACATCCTCCAGCAGCACGCCCAGGTTGTAGAGGATCACGGGGCTGCGGGCGCAGGCTTCCAGCGCGTCGCGATAGGCGCGCTCGGCCTCGTCGTGGCGCCCCGACTCGTGCAGCAGCCGCCCGAGGTTGATGCGCGCCTCGAGCCGCGAGGGATCCTCGACGATGGCGCGGTCGTAGGCCCGCAGCGCCGCCTCGGCATCGGTCGCCTCGAGGGCCACGCCCTGTGCGAACCAGTCCTGGGCCGCGGTCGACGGGGGAGGGGCCTTGCGCTCCACCACGCTGAGCGAGCCGTCGGCGGGATCGCCCTCGAAGGCCAGCAGGTATTGCCCTGAATCGGCCTGCCAGCGGTTTCCGCCCTCGCGCACGACCACGCGATCGGCGACGGCGCCGATGGAAAGGCCGGAGAGCGGCATGCGCTCGGGCAGGTGCTTGCGAAGCTCGCGCACCGAGCGCGTGATGCGCCGCTGCGGAACCTTGGCATCGATCAGCGCCTGCGCGGTGCGCAGCACGATGAGGTCCTGGAAGGAGAAGCGCAAGGCGTTGCCGGGCCCGCGCTCGGGAGAGACGAAACCTGCGGCGACGAACGCATGGATCGTCGCACGCGGAAGGCGAAGCAGTTTCTCGACGTCGCGGACGCCGTACGCGTTCATGCGGTGCTGCCCGTTTCCCGGATCGTTGCTAGGCCTTGGCCTTCTTGCGCGTGGCGGCCGGGGCGGGCTCGGCGGCGGCACGCTTGGGCGGCTTGCGGGAAGCGCCCTGCGCTCCGGCCTTCGCCTTCGAGGGCGGCACGGACTTCTTCTCGAGGCTCGCGCGCAGCGCCTCCATGAGGTCGATCACCTGGGCGCCCACCTGCGGCGCCTCGGTCATGGTGATCTCCTGGCCCTCGACCTTCTTGTCGATGGCCGTGCGGATGCGCTCGGAGACCTGGTCGGTGTACGCACTCGGGTCGAACGTGTCCGAGGCCTGGGCCTCGATCAGCTGCTGCGCGAGCTTCAGCTCCGCGGGCTTCACTTCCGTGGGCGGGATCTCGATCTCCGCGATCGACCGCACCTCGCCCGCATAGAGGAGCTGCTGCATGACGAGCCCGCCTTCGACCGGGCGGATCATCACGATGTACTGCTTGCCGCGCGCGGCCCAGCGGCCGAGGGCGCAGCGGCCTGATTCGGCGAGCGCCTTGGTGAGGAGCGCGTAGGGCTTCGCGCCGCCCTTGTCGGGGGCGAGGTAGTAGGCCTTGTCGAAGTAGACGGGATCGACCGATTCCAGCGGCACGAACTCGGTGATGTCGGCGGTCTGGGTTCCCGCTTCCTCCATCGCCTTCAGCTCCTCGGGCGAGAAGGTCACGTACTGGTCCTTGGCGAACTCGTAGCCCTTGACCATCTCCTCGCGCGCGACCGGGATCTCCTCCTTCACGCAGAGGTACTGCTGCTTCAGGCGCGAGCCGCACGTCTTGTGCAGGAGGTTGAAAGAGAGGGCCTTGCTCGCCTCGGTGGCCGAGAAGAGCTTCACCGGGATCGATACGAGCCCGAACGAGACCGTCAACGATGCAATGGATCTTGCGGCCATACTTGAACCTCCTTGGATAGCCCATTGTAATCCAAGGAGTTTTTGTTTGTCAGCCCCCCGCCTTTTTGAGGGCCTTCTGCAAGTCCTGCTTGCGCTCCAGGATGTCCGCCCAGCGATCGCCCAGCCGCGCGAGCCTTTCGGGGGCGTTGTCGATGCGAAAGTCGAGCGGATGGGCGCCGGCGAGCTCCTCCCAGGTGAGCGGCATGGAGACCGGCGCCCCGGGCTCGCCGCGCGGCGAGTAGGCGACGTTGAGCGTCTTGCCGCGCACGTTCATGTTGAAGTCCATGAAGATCTTCCCGGTGCGCTTGGGCACGCTCCACTCGACGGTCACCTCCCTGGGGCGCTTCTGCGCGAGGTGCCGGCTCACCATCTCGGAGACGTGGCGCGCGGCGTCGAAATCGAGGGTGCGGCGGATCGGGACGAAGATGTGCAGCCCCGTCTTTCCCGAGGTCTTCACGACCGCGTCGAGCGACATCCCCTGCAGGATCTCGCGCAGCGCGAAGGCGATTTCCTTGCCCTTCTCGAAGGCCGTGGTGTTGAGCTCGGGCTCGTCGCCGGGCTTTTCCTGGCCCGAGTAGATGTACGGGTCGATGTCGAAGACCACGTAGTCGGGGAAGTTCAGCACCGACGCCTCGAGCGACTCGAGCGACGAGGCGTAGTCGGTGCTTTTCGAGGCGCAATCGGGGGCGGGCCGCGCGCGCGAATGCCACACGTGGAATTCCAGCGTTCCCGACTGCGCGAGCCAAAGCAGCGTGGGCACGTTGTTGCACAGGAGGTACTCGTGCTTCTCGTCCTTGTGGCCCGAGAAGACCGAAACGCTCTCCACGAAATCGGGCCGCTCGGCTTCCCAATGCTTCTGGAAGAAGCGCTGGCCGCGGATGCCGGCGGGCATGCGGATCATGGTGAGCGGCCGGTCGCGAAGGTGCGGCACGATGAATTCGCCCACGCGCGCGAAGTACCGGAGCAGGTCGCGCTTGGTGAACGCCGGCTGCTTCAGCGCGGGATTGGCCGGCCAGTAGACGCGGTCCAGGTTGGTGAGCTTGATGCGGGCCGCGCCGACGGCGAGGGTGAGGGCGGACTTGGGGATGTCGAGCTGCTCGACCAGGCCCTCGTCATTCCCGCGAAGGCGGGAAGCCAACCCGGGAGGCGACGTCCGTCCCTTGGTTGGATTCCCATTGCCACGGGCAGGACTGATGTCATCGCGAAGCCGCAAGAACACCGGCGCGCGCAGATGGCCGTCGTCGGTCCAGCTCTGGTAGCTCACCTCGGCGGCGAGCCTGGGCTCGACCCATTTCGTGGGCGCGTTGCGCTCGGGCTCCTCGGTGAACGGGCAGGTGGCGCGCTCGAGGGCCTCGAGGCGGCCCTTCACCTGCGCGAGCGAGCGATCGTCGAATCCCGAGCCCACGTGCGAGGCGTAGACGAGCTTGCGGCCCTTCCGGTAGCCCACGAGGATCGATCCCAGCGGCGCGCGAGAGCCCTTGCCCTGGGTGTAGCCGCCGATGAGGAATTCCTCGGTACGCACGGGCTTCACCTTCACCCAGGAGCCTGTGCGCTTGCCGGCTTCGTAGGCGCCGGCCTTGCGCTTGCCGACCACGCCCTCGAAACCGCTCGCAAGCGCCGCCTCGTGGAGGG
The DNA here is from genome assembly GCA_036276215.1 of Usitatibacter sp. GTDB lineage: Bacteria > Pseudomonadota > Gammaproteobacteria > Burkholderiales > Usitatibacteraceae > Usitatibacter. The sequence continues at coordinate 1,112 of DATBEA010000521.1, read as the reverse complement.
CGAGGCCATCCTCGGTCGCGTGGACGAGCTGCACGTGCGCCGAGGGCATGAGGCATTGGGCGAGGTAGCGTCGCCGTTCGGCGTAGGACGCGGCCCGCAGGTCGATCCCGGCGAAGTGCAGCAGGTCGAAGCAGACGAAAGCGACGGGCGTGGCCAGGTCCGCCGCCGCGATCTCGCGCCCGGTCTTCAATTGCACCCTGTCCTGCAATGCGCCGAAGGAGGGACGGCCCGTGGCATCGAAGCACACGATCTCGCCATCCAGCAGCATCGAGCCCGGAGATTGCCGCGAAAGCTCCGCTTCGAGCGCGGGGAACGCTGCAGTGAGGTCCAGGCCGCGGCGCGAGCGCAGCTTCACGCGGTCACCCTCGATGAACGCGAGCACGCGGTAGCCGTCGAGCTTGGGCTCCCACATCCAGTCGGGCGAATTGAACACCTTGTCGCCGAGGGCGGCGTGCATGGGCTCGAGCTTCGCGGGCAGGGGCGAGGGCGCGCCTCCGGGCACGAGCCGCGCGGCCTCGATCCGCCGTCCCGGAACGACGCGAAGGTCCTCCACGGTCGCCCCCGAGAGCACCGAGCGGTCGTTCAGCGCCACCTCCTCCTTCGTGACGAACCGGTCCTTGTGCTTGATGAGCAGCCACGACTTCGGATCCTTCGCGGTTCGCACCAGCGCGAACGATCCCTTCACCTTCTCGCCGCGCAGCTCGAAGCTGAGCTTGCCCTTCGCAAGCCCCTCGCGCACCTCGGCGGCGGCGGCCTCGCGGTCGGCGAAATGCGTGACGGGCTCGTCGGGCGAGTAGACGCCGCAGTCCCAGACGATCACCTCGCCCGCGCCGTACTGCCTGGGCGGGATCACGCCCTCGAACGAGGCATAGCCGTAGGGATGGTCCTCGGTCTGCATGGCGAGCCGTTTCTCGGCGGGATCGAGCGACGGGCCCTTGGGCACGGCCCAGGACTTGAGCACGCCGTCGCATTCGAGGCGCAGGTCGTAGTGCAACCGCGTGGCCGCGTGCTGCTGGATCACGAATAGCAGCGGCCCCGATGCGTGCGGCGCCGCGCCGGGCGCGGGCTCGGGCGTCGCGCCGAAGGCGCGCTTCGCGGAGTATTCGCCGAGG
>DATBEA010000520.1:0-10941 GCA_036276215.1 Usitatibacter sp. | reverse complement strand
CGAGGTGCTCGCCGCCCGTGAGCTCGGTGGTCTCGCCGAACGCGAGTGTCACGCCGTGCGGGTAGAGCTTGTCGAACGCGTTGCCGACCGTGGGATTCGCGCCGCACCCGGAAGTCGTGTCCGACTCGCCGCATTTGGTGGAGACCCACAGGTCCTTCACCGGGCGCTCCTCGCGCTTCAACTCGCTCGCCCACTGCACGTATTCCTTCGCGGCCTTGGAAGCCCGCATGATCGTGTCGTGGTCGCCGTGCTGCTCGATGCCGAAGAAGGACACGGGCTTGCCGGTGGCGGCGATGCCGTCGGCCACCTTCTTGGCCCACTGGTCCTCGATGCCGATCACGACGACGGCGGCCACGTTCGGGTTGGAGCCCGTGCCGATGAGCGTGCGGAAATGGAGCTCGAGATCCGCGCCGAACTGCAGCCGCCCGTAGGGATGGGGCAGTGCCATGCAGCCCTTGATGTTGTGCTCCACGGCCTGCGCGGCCGCGTTGGAAAGATCGTCGACGGGAAGGACGATCACGTGGTTGCGAACGCCCACGCGCCCGTTCTCGCGCCTGTATCCCTGGAAAGTCGACCTGCCGAGGCTCATGTCCATGCGATATTCCTCACCACCGTTTGGTCTTGATGTTGTGGACATGGGCGTGCTCGCCCACCTGGATGGGGGCCACCACGCGGCCGATGTCCACGCCGTACTTGATCACCGTCGAGTCCTTGCCGAGCGCCTTGATGGCGAGCTTGTGCCCGATGGGAATGTCGGACATCGCCTTCACCTTGATGTCCTTGTCCTGGTCCATGATCCAGCCCGTGAGCTCCTGGCCGGCCTTGACACCCTCCACCACCACGACGCCGACCGAGTCGTTCTCGTCGTGGACCACGAAATGAATCATCGCCAACGCTCCAATGCCTGTCCCAGCCCTCCATGATATCGTCCCGCGGGCCCGACGATGCATACCGCGCTTCTCATCCTTCCCAACTTCGCGCTCATCGTGGTGGGGCTCGTCCTCGCCCGGCGCTTCGAGTTCGGGCGCGACTTCTGGGCGGGCCTGGAGAAGCTCGTGTACTACGCGCTCTTCCCGGCGCTCCTCTTCCGCTCGCTCGCCGTGGCGAAGATCGACTTCGCAGCCGCGGCCGCGCCCATCGGCACCGCGCTCGCGTTCACCTTCGCGGGCTTCCTCCTCGCGATCCTCGCCGGGCCGATCTTCGGGCTGGAGCGCAAGCTGAACGCCGCGGGCTCGCAGTGCGGCTACCGGTTCAACACCTACGTGGGCCTCGCGGTCGCGGGGAGCCTCTACGGCACGCCGGGCGTGGCGATGGCGGCCCTCCTGCTGGGCGTGATGATCCCCGAGGCGAACCTCTTCGCCGTGGGAATGCTGGCCCGCCACGGCGAGCGCGGGTTCCTGCGCGAGCTGGCGACGCACCCGCTCCTCGTCTCGTCGCTGGCGGGCCTCGCGTGGAACGCCGTGGGACTTCCGCTGCCGGGATTCGCCGACCAGACGTTGAACCTCCTGGGATCGATGGCGCTTCCGGCGGGGCTCCTCTCCGTGGGCGCGGCGATGCGCATCGAGCGCGGGCAGGGTCCTGCGGCGGCGCACGCGTACTGGCTCGCCGTGAAGCTCGCCGCGGTGCCGGCGATCGCGTGGCTCATCGCGCGCGCCCTCGGCCTTTCGGGCCTCGAGGGCCGGGTCGTCATCCTTTGCGCGGCGCTGCCGACCGCCACCAACGCGTATATCCTCGCCGTGCGCATGACGGGCGATGGCCGCGCCGTGGCGACCCAGGTCACGATCGGCACGGTGATCTCCATGGCGAGCCTGCCCTTGTGGCTCGCGGTGCCGCTGTAGCCGCCGCGATGTAGGAATCGGCGAATGCAACTTGCGAAGCGCGCGGGGGTCTTTCCCTGCGACTGCCATCGAGCGGGGGATTCGAATGGAACTGGGTAGCCAAAGGGCGAGCGAGAACATCGAGGACCGCCGCGGCATCGGCATGGGCGTGGGCGGGTTCGGCATCGGGGGCGTGGTGATCGCGATCATCGCGGCCTTCATGGGCTACGATCCGCGCGACGTGCTGAACGTCGTGAACCAGGTCCAGGAGGAAGCGCCGCAGGCCGAGACACGCCAGGCGCCGCACGGCACGCCCGCCGACGACATGGGCCGCTTCGTCTCGAAGATCCTGGGAAGCACCGAGGACGTGTGGGGCCAGGTCTTCCAGGCCTCGAGGCAGCAGTATCGCAAGCCCACGCTCGTTCTCTACACGGGCGGGACGCGCACCGCGTGCGGCATCGGCCAATCGGCCATGGGCCCGTTCTACTGCCCCAACGACGAGAAGGTGTACATCGACCTCGCGTTCTACGACGACCTGCGCCGGCGCTTCCACGCGCCCGGCGATTTCGCGCAGGCCTACGTGATCGCCCATGAAGTCGGCCATCACATCCAGAAGCTGGTGGGAACGTTCGACCGCGTGCAGGGGCAGGGCCAGGCGAAGGGCGCCACCGGGACCTCGGTGCGGATGGAATTGCAAGCCGATTGCTACGCGGGCGTGTGGGGCCACTATGCCCAGGAAAAGAACCTGCTCGACCCGGGCGATGTGGACCAGGCGCTCGCGGCGGCCACCGCCATCGGCGACGACCGGCTGCAGAAGCAGTCGCAGGGCTATGCCGTGCCCGATTCCTTCACGCACGGCACCTCGGAGCAACGCGTGCGCTGGTTCAAGCGCGGCATGGAGAGCGGGAAGCCGAGCGACTGCAATACCTTCTCGACGAAGGCCCTGTAGAAACGAAAATCCCCGCCGTAGCGGGGACTCTCGCGCCTCGTGCCTCGCGCGCTTGCTTCAGGTTCCGCGGTTCTTCTTGCGGACTTCCTTGTCGACGCGCTTCTTCTTCGCCTTTTCCTTCTTGGCGGCCTTGGCTTCGGCGCTGCCCGCGGTCGCCGAGACGTCGCCCGCCGGCTCCTCGGCCATCACCTCGACATCGGCCGATGCGAGCTTCTCGCGGATGCGCGCCGCCTTGCCGGTGAGGCCGCGCAGGTAGTAGAGCTTGGCGCGGCGCACGTCGCCCCTGCGCTTCACCTCGATGGAGGCGAGCGACGGCGAGTAGGTCTGGAACGTGCGCTCCACGCCCTCGCCGCTGGAAATCTTGCGCACGATGAAGGATGAGTTCAGGCCGCGGTTCCTCTTGGCGATCACCACGCCCTCGTAGGCCTGCTCGCGCTTCTTGTCGCCCTCGACCACGGTGACCTTCACGATCACGGTGTCGCCGGGGACGAACTGGGGGATCTTGCGGCCGAGCCGGTCGATCTCTTCCTGGTGCAGCTTCTGGATCAGGTTCATCTCGTTTCCCTTTCGGTTCCGGCCTTCCGGCCTTTCACGCAGAGCCGCCCGTCGCTGGCGGATGCGCGCAGTTTGTTTTTTGCCGCTATTGCTGCGCCTGTGCCTGCTGCTCTCGACGATATTCCTCGAGCAGCTGGCGGTCTTCCTTCGAAAGCTTCCTCTCCTCGAGCAAGTCCGGCCTTCGGTCGAACGTGCGCCCCAGCGCCTGCTTCCTGCGCCAGCGCGCGACCGCCGCGTGGTTGCCCGACAACAGCACGTCCGGCACCTTCGCGCCCTGCCACTCCTCCGGCCGCGTGTAGTGCGGCCAGTCCAGCATCCCGTCGGAGAACGAGTCCTGCTTCGCGCTCTCGGCGTCGTTGAGGCTGCCCGGAAGCTTCCTCACGATGCAATCGATCAGCACCATCGCGGGGAGCTCGCCCCCCGAGGTCACGTAGTCGCCGATCGAGACCTCGCGATCCACGCACCTCGCCACGACCCGCTCGTCCACGCCCTCGTAGCGCCCGGCCACGATGACGAGCCCGCCGGCCGCCGCGAGCTCCTCCACCAGCCGCTCGGTGAGCCGCTCGCCCTGCGGCGAGGTGAGCACCACCAGCGTCCTTGCCACTCCCGCGGCGCGCTGGCGCTCTTTCGCCGCGCCGATCGCCGCCTGCAGCGGCTCGGCAAGCATCACCATGCCGGGGCCGCCCCCGTAGGGCCGGTCGTCGACCCTGCGGTACGCGTCCTTCGTGAAATCGCGCGGATCCCACGTCTTCAATTCGAAGCGCTTCTCGTCCAGCGAGCGCGCCGTGATGCCGTGGTCGGCGATCGCGTCGAGCATCGCGGGGAAGAGCGTGACGACGTCGAAGTGCTTCATCCGGCGTCTTCCACTTTCCAGTCCACCGCGATGCGCTTCGCTTCGCGGTCGACCGACTTCACGTAGTCCGCCACGAAGGGAATCATGATCGCCGGACCCTTTCTTCCCTGCAGCACGAGCACGCTCGTGTCGCCGGCCTCGAAGAGCTCCGCCACCTTGCCGAGGCTCTCCCCGTTCGCATTCACCACGTCCAGGCCGACCAGGTCGACCCAGTACAGCGATCCTTCCTCCGCGTCGCCAAGCGCCTCGCGGGGCACCGCGACGTCGGCGCCGCGAAGGGCATCGGCCGCCTCGGGGTCGCCGCACCCGGCGAGCTTCGCCACCGGGCCCTTCGAATGCACCTCGAACCCATCGAGGGCCATCGCGCGCCAGCCCTCCGGGGTGCGCACGACCCAGGTCTCGTATTCGCCGAGGCCGCCGGGCGCCTCGGTGAACGCCTTCACCTTGGCCCAGCCGTGGATACCGAAGGCGCCGACGATCCGGCCCATCACCACCAGTTGCGATTCGTCCCCTTCGTAGGGAACGACCTCGCTACTTCGCGGCGGCTTTGGGGGGCTCGCTCGTCTTGCCGGCGACTTCGGTCTTGCCACGCTTGATGAGCTTCTTCACGGCGTCGGAAGGCTGGGCGCCACGCCCGACCCAATGCTCGACGCGGTCGAGCCGGAGCCGGTACTTGGGCTCGGATTCGGCGGCCTTGGGATTGTAGAAGCCGATGCGCTCGAGGAAGCGCCCGTCGCGCGGCATGCGCGAGTCGGCGACGACGATATTGTAGAAGGGGCGGTTCTTGGCACCGCCACGCGCCATGCGGATCACGACCATGGTTGCGTACTTTCTTCCCGTTGATAACGGGCAACAGTTGAAGACTGAACGGTTACGGCAAAATAGCTAAGCCCGTAATTATACGGGAATTTAGCGCCCGGCGGCAAGCTCGCGGACGACCCGGTCCAGGTAGTCCGCGCCCTCGAGGAACGACTTCACCGGCACCCGCTCGTCGCGGCCATGCAGGCGATTCTCGCCGTGCTCCATGAAGATGCCGCTGGTGCCGTAGACCGCCACGCCATGGCGCAGCAGCGGCGCCCCGTCGGTGGCGCCCGTGCTCATGAGCGGCACCACGGGCACGCCCGGCCACATGGACTGCGAGACTCGCTCGAGGGTCTTCATGGCGGGGGAATCGATGTCCGCGGGCGGGCTGCTGCCCGCCGGGTTGAGCGGGGTCACCTTCACCTTGTCGCCGGCCACGCGCTCCAGCTCCGAGCGAATGAACGCCGACTTCTCGCCCGGGAGGAGGCGGCAGTTCACCACGGCGCGCGCCCTCGCCGGCAACGCGTTGTCCGCATGGCCGCCCTCCAGGCGGGTCGCGACACAGGTCGTGCGCAATTGCGCGTTGAACCGCGGCACGGACGAGACCTCGCGCAATTGCTCCGGCGTGGGATCGCCGCGCGCCACGGCCGCGATCGACGCTGCGATCGCCGCGCCCTCGGCTGCGCCGATGGCCGTGAAATAGCGCCGCGTCGAATCCGCGATGCGCGCGGGCAGCTCCAGGGAAGAGAGGCGATCGAGCGCGCGCGAAAGATCGTAGATGGCGTTCTCGCGGCCCGGGATGGAGCTGTGGCCTCCCGCCGATGTCGCCTCGAAGGCGAAGCTCTGGTAGACCTTCTCGGAGACCTGCACGCCGTTCATGAAGGGCTTGCCGTCCATCCAGATGCCGCCCCCGCCCTCGTTCAGCGCGATCTCCGAGTCGATCGCGTCGCGCCGGTGCTCGAGGAGCCACTCCACGCCGTTGTGCGGCCCGCCCTCCTCGTCGGCGGTGAGCGCCACGATCACGTCGCGCTTGCCGCGAAAACCCTCGCGTTTCATCCGGATCATGTTGGAGACGAAGATCGCGCCCATCGCCTTGTCGTCGAGCGTGCCGCGGCCATAGAAGTAGCCGTCGCGCTCCGTGAGCTTGTAGGGATCGAGGTTGCCGGACCAATCCTCGCGCTTCGCCGGCACCACGTCGAGGTGCGCAAGGAGGAGCAGGGGCTTCAGCTCGCCCGTGCCGCGAAGGCGCGCCACGAGGTTGCCGCGATGCGGGTAGGGCTCGATCACTTCCACGTCACGGGAATCGAAGCCCGCATCGAGGAGGCGCTTGGCCATCGCGCGCGCCGCGAGGGTGGTGTCGCCCGCGGGCTGCGCGGTGTCGGTTTCGATGAGCTCGCGGTAAGTATCGAGCAGGCCCGGGGGCGGCTCGGCCGCGGCAGCGGCGGCCGCGAAAACAATGGCGATCGAAGCGAAGGCCGCGAACCCGCGCCCGCGCTTGGGTTGACAATCCGCGACGCCATCTTTACAATATTGTAAAGCCAGCGCCGGCCCCATGTCACGCATGTCACGGTACGAGGGCATCAAGGAGCTCCTGTTGTCGGGAGGTTTTCCGGCCTCCGGCCTCTCCGCGTTCATCGCCGGGAAATTCTCGATCTCGCGCCAGGCCGCGCACGCCCACCTGGCGAAGCTCGTTTCCGAGGGGGCGTTGCTCGCGCGCGGCACCACGCGAAATCGCACTTACTCGCTGCCCATCGGCACGCTCGCCGAGTTCACGCTGCCGATTTCCCGGGATTGGCCCGAGGACAGGGTCTGGCGTGAAAGGATCGCCCCGGCGCTCGCGGGCCTTCCGGAGAACGTCACCAACATCTGGCACTACGGCTTCACCGAAATGTACAACAACGCGATCGACCATTCCCGGGGCTCCGGGATCTTCGTGGGCGTCGCGCGGAGGGGCCGTACGACAAACCTCGTCATCCATGACGACGGCGAAGGCATCTTCCGCAAGATCCGGCGGGAGCTGGGCCTGCCGGACGAAAGGACTTCCATCCTGGAGCTGGCCAAGGGCAAGCTCACGACGGATCCGAAGCATCACTCCGGGGAGGGCATCTTCTTCACCTCGCGCGCCATGGACTATTTCGCCATCACCTCGGGCGACTTGTACTTTTCGCACGACCAGGGGCGGCCCGAGGATTTCCTGACCGATGCTTCGCCCACCGGGCGCGGGACGGACGTATGGCTCCAACTGGGCGACCGCTCGGAGCGCACGCTGCGCTCGGTGTTCGAGCGCTTCACGTCTGCGCAGGGCGATTACGAGTTCTCGAAGACGGTGGTCGCGCTGGACCTGGCGAGGCACGAGGGCGAAGAGCTCATCTCCCGCTCGCAGGCAAAGCGCGTGGTGGCCAGGTTCGAGCAGTTCAGGGAGGTCGTTCTCGACTTCGAACGGATCCCGACGATCGGGCAGGCTTTCGCCGACGAGATCTTCAGGGTCTTCGCGCTGGAGCATCCTGGCACCCGCCTCGTGCCGATCCGCATGAACGAGGATGTGACGCGGATGGTGTCGCGCGCGCAGGCCGCGGCGGGCGCTGGACGGGAGGCGCCAGGAGGCTAACGCATCCCCGGCATCATGCCCTTCATGTTGCGAAGCATGCGCTGGAGGTTGCCGCCTCGCATCATCTTCATCATCTTGCGCATCTGCTCGAACTGGGTGAGCAGGCGGTTCACCTCCTGAACCTGCACGCCGGCGCCCGCAGCGATGCGGCGCTTGCGCGAGGCCTTGAGGAGCTCGGGCTTGCGCCGCTCGAGCGGCGTCATCGAGTTGATGATCGCCTCGGTGCGCTTCAGCGCCTTCTCCTGGAGCTCCGGCGAGGATTGCGCCATCTGCGTGATCTGCGTGGGCAGCTTGTCGGCGAGGCTCGAGATGCCGCCCATCTTCTTCATCTGCGAGAGCTGCGACTTGAAATCCTCGAGGTCGAAGTCCTTGCCCTTCTTGAACTTGTCCGCGAGCTTCTGCGCTTCCTTCTCGTCGACCTTGGCGCGCGCCTCCTCGACGAGCGAAAGGATGTCGCCCATGCCGAGGATGCGGGAAGCCATGCGGTCCGGGTGGAAGGGCTCCAGGCCCTCCATCTTTTCCGACACGCCCACGAACTTGATGGGCTTGCCGGTGACGTGGCGCACCGAAAGCGCCGCCCCGCCGCGCGAGTCGCCGTCGAGCTTGGTGAGGATGATGCCGGTGAGCGGAAGCGCCTCGCTGAACGCGCGCGCCACGTTCACCGCGTCCTGGCCCTGCATGGAGTCCACCACGAAGAGCGTCTCGATGGGATCGACGGCCGCCTCGAGCGCCTTCACCTCCTCCATCATCTGCTGGTCGATGGCAAGGCGCCCCGCCGTGTCGACGATGAGCACGTCGAAGAAATGGCGCTTCGCGTAGTCGAGCGCCGCGCGCGCGATGTCCACGGGCTTCTGCGAAGGATCCGAGGGAAAGAGCTCGATCCCGATGTTCTTCGCGATCGTGGCGAGCTGGTCGATGGCCGCGGGGCGGTACACGTCGGTCGAGACCAGCAGCACCTTCTTCTTCGTGGTGGCGCCGATGAGGCGCGCCAACTTGCCCGCGCTGGTGGTCTTGCCCGAGCCCTGGAGGCCCGCGAGGAGGATCACGGCCGGCGGCTGGGTGGCGAAGGAAAGCGCCGAGCTCGCCCCGCCCATGAGCGAGACCAGCTCGCCATGCACGATGCCGACCAGCGCCTGGCCCGGCGTGAGGCTTCCCGTCACTTCCTGGCCGAGGGCCTTGTCCTTCACCTTCGCGACGAACTCCTTCACGACGGGAAGGCCCGCGTCGGCATCGAGGAGCGCAAGGCGAACCTCGCGCAGCATCTCCTGCACGTTCTCCTCGGTGATGCGGGAGTGTCCGCGAAGGGTCTTGACGACGGAGGCGAGGCGTTGGGTGAGGGCGTCGAGCATGGGGAATTGGTAAACTGGGAGAATGCGGGCGAAACGGCACCGAAATGCCTGATTTGCTTTTGTATTTTAGCACCCTCGGGTGCTGGCTCGTGCTCTCCGGAGTGGCCTGGCGCGCCTCGCGCCCCGCGCTCGCGGGGGCGCCCGCGACAGCGCCGGGCGAGGCTCGCCTGGAGATCGCCGTGGTGCCCGTGGCGCTCGTGCTCCACGGCATGCTCCTCTACCGGCGCATGGTGGTGCCCGAAGGCCTCGACCTGGGCGTGGCCAACGCGGTCTCGATGCTCGCCTGGCTCACGATCCTCATCTACTGGGTCGCGGGGCTCGTCTATCCCGGTCTCGCGTCGATCCTGGGGCTCATGGCGCCCATCGGGCTCGCCGCGGTGCTCCTGCAGCTCGCGATCCCCACCCGGCATATCGTCACGTACGGAGCGGACCCGCTCTTCACGCTGCACTTCGCCATCGCGATGCTCGCCTACAGCCTCTTCATCGTGGCGGCCGTGCACGCGGTGGTGATGCTCGCCGAGGAGAAGTGGCTGCATCGGGGCGTGACGCCGCCATTCCTGCGCCGCCTGCCGCCGCTCCTGGAGATGGAGGCGCTCCTCTTTCGCATCATCCTCGCGGCCTTCGTGCTCCTCACGCTGACGCTCGTCTCCGGCGTCTTCTTCTCCGAGCGGCTCTTCGGCAAGCCCTTCACGTTCTCCGACAAGACCGTCTTCGCGCTGGTGTCGTGGGTGATCTTCGGTGGGCTCCTCGTCGGCCATTACGCGCGCGGCTGGCGCGGCAGGAAGGCCGTGCGCTGGACGCTCGCCGGGTTCACCGCCCTCGCCATCGCCTACGTGGGAAGCAAGGTCGTCCTCGAGCTCGTGCTCGCGCAGTGACAGACAACATCGACATCCAGTGGCTGTTCGGCGCGCTCGCGGGCCTGCTCGCCTGCTCCGCGTTCTTCGCGATGTCGGAGACCTGCCTCATGGCGGTGAACCGCTATCGGCTGAAGCACCTGATCCGGGACGGTAACCGCGGCGCACGGCTCGCGGGCGCGCTCCTCGAGCGCACCGACGAGCTCCTCGCCTTCATCCTCGCCGGCAACACGATCATCAATGCGGCCATCACGATCCTCGTGGCCGAGATTTGCCGAAGGCTCCTGGGCACCGGCGACTACGTGCTCGCGATCGCGACCCTCTCCGCGGGCTTCTTCATCCTGGTGTTCGCCGAGATCCTGCCCAAGGTGATCGGCGCGACCTACGCCGAGCCCATCGCGCTCGCCGCCTCGTACGTCCTCACGCCGCTCATCCACTTCACGCGCTGGCCCATGTGGCTGGTGAACATCCTCGTGAGGGCGCTCCTCAAGCTGCTTCGCGTGCGCCCCATGGCCGGGCACGCGCAGCCGCTCGGCATGGAGGAGCTTCGCACGCTGGTGCTCGAAGGCGGCAAGTTCATCCCCAAGAAGCACCGCTCGATCTTCCTGAACCTCTTCGAGCTGGAAGACATGACGGTCGACGACACGATGACCCCTCGCGGGCAGATCGAGTACATCGACCTCGAGGACGACCTGCACGACATCCAGAACGCGCTCTCCACCTCGCACCACACGCGCCTCGTCGTCTGCGAGGCGGGCCTGGACAACGCGGTGGGGATCATGCACGTGCGCAAGGTCCTGAACGCCACCCGCCGCGACGAGCAGATCGACGTGGAGGGCATCCGCTCGATCATGCGGGAGCCCTATTTCGTGCCCGAGGGCACGGCGCTGCTCAACCAGCTCACCAACTTCCAGGAGAACCAGCGCCACATGGCGCTCGTGGTCGACGAGTACGGCGACATCCTGGGCCTGGTCACCATGAAGGACATCCTCGAGGAGATCGTGGGGGAGTTCACGAGCCAGGCGATCGGCAGCGCCGCGCGCTTCCACCTCGAGCCCGACGGAGCCGTGATCGCCGACGGCACCTGCTCGCTTCGCGTGCTGAACCGCAAGGCGGGATTCAACTTCCCGCTCGACGGCCCGAAGACGATCAACG
>DATBEA010000519.1:0-7369 GCA_036276215.1 Usitatibacter sp. | reverse complement strand
CCTTCACCCTTCCCGTCTCCACCAGGTGCCGGGCGAAGTGCGTGCGCCCGAGCATGTCCTTGTTTTCCGCGAGGGCGAACGCGCCCTCGAACGCGCCCTCGATGCCGATGCGCGCGAGCGCCTCGGCGATGCGCTGCCCGCGCACGTGGCGGCCCTCGCGGATCGAGCGCAGCCCCCCGGCGAGCGCCGGGGCGGCCGGATCGATCGCCAGCCCCACCACGTGCAGCGTCGTGTCGCCCCAGTTCACCGAGATCTCGACGCCGGGAATGAACGCGATGCCGAGCCGCCTTGCCGCGGTGAGCGCCTCGTCCAGCCCGTCGGTTGTATCGTGGTCCGTCAGCGCGATCGCGTCGGCCCCGGTGCGGGCCGCGAGCTCGATCAGCTGCGTGGGCGACAGCAGACCATCCGACGCGATCGAATGGTTATGCAAGTCGTAATTATCCAAGCCCGTATTGTATCAAAATGGCCCCTTTGGCGCTCGCGACCATGCCCGTGAAGACCGTCCATTTCGGCGACGAAGGCCAGAGGGCCACGGCCGAGCTCATACGCCGCCTGGAGTCCCTCGCGCCCCTGCGCCTGGCGGCCTACGCCACGCTGCATGGCCAGGTCCATGCGCTCCAATCCCTCGACAAGCAATACGGCGGAATGGCGCCGCTTCCGCTCGAGGGCATGTCCGAGGTCGTGGGCGCGATCCACACGCAGCTCGCCCACTGGGAAGCGGAGGCCGTGCGCCGCAAGCTCGCCGCCTCCGAGGCCATCGCCGAGGTGACGCTGGGTGTCGCGCTCTGGGCGATCCGCCACGGCGTGCCGCTGGACGTGGTCGAGCCCGTGGTGAACGCGCTCGGCTGGCGCGCCAACCACGCGCGCGGCAAGGCCGAGCTCGCCGCCGTGTGCACCCTCATGCGCGGGGTGATCGAGCACGTGGCCCCGCGGCTCGCGGCCGACCTCGAGCGCTCCAATCCCGAGCGGCCCTGGCGCGTCCTGCACGCGAACCTCGCGATCACGGCCATCCGCACCGAGGACGGCGATGCGATCGAGGCGGCCTTCGACGCCCTGGACGCGGCGCTGCCCGACGAGCGGGCCGGTTTCTACGCCGAGGCCCGGGCCCTCGCCCTCGCCCCGGGGATCGCGCCGGAGGTGCGCGGCAGGATCGAGGCCCGATGCGCGAAATGGATTTGAGCCCCGCATCGGCTATACTTGACTGTTGACTGCCGGCAACGGCAGGGCCAGGCGAGAAGCGCCACCCAGCTTTGAAGTTTCTCTTCGATTTCCTCCCCGTCATCGTTTTTTTCGCAGCGTTCAAGCTCGCCGATATCTTCGTCGCGACCGCGCTCGCCATCGCGGTCACCGTGTCGCAGATCGGCTGGGCGCTCGCGCGCCGGCGCCGCGTGGCGCCGATGCAATGGGCGAGCCTCGCGATCATCGTGGTCTTCGGCGGCGCGACGCTCATCCTGCGCGACGAGACGTTCATCAAGTGGAAGCCCTCGGTGCTCTACTGGCTCTTCGGGACCGTGTTCCTGGGAGGCCTCGCCTTCCGCGCGAACTTCGTGCGCACGGTGATGGGCGAGGGGGTGAACCTGCCCGAGGGGATCTGGACCCGGCTCGCCATCGCCTGGGGCGTTTTCTTCCTCGCCATGGGCACGCTCAACCTCTGGGTCGCATACCACTACTCGACCGCGGCCTGGGTGAACTTCAAGCTCTTCGGCGGCATGGGCCTCATCCTCGCCTTCGTGCTCGCGCAGGCGTTGTGGCTCTCGCGCTACGTGCAGGAAGAGGCGCCGGCCGAAGGCGGCGAGCCGTGATGGCGAGCGAGAATCTCATCCGCGAGCGGCTGCAAGCCTTGAATCCCCTGCGGCTGGATTTGCAGGACGAAAGCGGGCAGCATGCCGGCCACGCGGGCGCGCGGCCGGGCGAATCGACGCACTGGCAGCTCATCATCGAATCCGAGGCCTTCCGCGGCAAGAGCGCGGTGGCCCGCCACAGGATGGTTTATGAGGCGTTGGGCGACCTCATGAAAACCGACATCCACGCCCTTCGCATCGAGGCGATCGTCCCCGACAACACATGATGAAATTCACCAGCAAAGGAAACTCCATGAACACCACCCTCAAGAACGTCGCCGTCGCCCTGGTGGCCGGCACCTTCGCCGTGGCCGCCGCGGCGCAGGACGAGGCCAAGAAGGCTCCGAAGAAAGCCGCGGCCAAGGAATCGACAGCTCCGGGCAAGATTGTCGTGAACGGCGTGACGATTCCCCAATCGCGCATCGAGGCGATGAACCGCGAGCTCACCGCCCAGGGCCAGCCCGACACGCCGGAGCGCCAGCAGGCCGTGAAGGAGGAGCTCGTGAACCGCGAGGTCCTCGTGCAGGAAGCCCAGCGCCGCGGCCTCGAGAAGAACCGCGACATCGCCGCGCAGATGGAGATGGCGCGCCAGGCGGTGCTCGTGCGCGCGCTCTTCGAGCAGGAGGTGAAGGCGAACCCCATCACCGACGCGCAGCTGCAGCAGCAATACGAGGCTTTCAAGGCCTCGATGGGCACCAACGAATACAAGGTCCGCCACATCCTCGTCGACAAGGAAGACGACGCCAAGGCGATCATCGACGAGCTCAACAAGGGCGGCGACTTCGCCAAGATCGCCAAGGAGAAGTCGAAGGACCCGGGCTCGAAGGACAACGGCGGCGACCTCGACTGGGGCCCGTCCGCGCGCTACGTGAAGCCGTTCGCCGACGCCGTCACCGGCATGCAGAAGGGCCAGACGACGGCCACGCCGGTGAAGACGGACTTCGGCTACCACGTGATCCGCCTGGACGACGTGCGGCCGCTCACCGTGCCGCCGTTCAACGAGATGCGCCAGCAGTTCATGCAGCGCGCCCAGCAGCAGCAGGTCCAGAAGCTCGTGATGGAGCTGCGCCAGAAGGCCAAGATCGAAGAGCGCTAGCCTCTCCTCGCTTCACGGAAAGGGCGGCTTCGGCCGCCCTTTTTTTTCGTGGCGAGGACTGCCGAGAACCCTGGGACGCAGATGAACGCAGAAGGGCGGTGCAAGTTCGTGCCGGCGTTCGAGTTGTTCCCGATGCCTTTCAAATCATCTGCGCCAATCTGCGCTCCATCTGCGTCCATCTGCGTTTCAAAGCCCTTGGCCCGGGTTACTCGCTCCTCACACAATTCCAGGTTGTTTAACCCGTTGGGGAAATCCGGCCGTTTCAAGGTGTAGGGGCGCCAATCCGGCGGCCCGCAGCCGCCAGGAGACGCCATGAAACCGCTTCGCCCGCTGATCGCCGCCGCCCTCGCGGCGCTCGCCTTCTCGGCCCACGCCGTGGGCCGCCTCGCCGAGGTGACGATCGTCGACCGCTCCACGGGACGCGACATCCCCGTGCACTGGCACGACGGCCGCGCGTACGTGGTGGGCCGTCCCGGCGCCGAGTACCAGGTCACCGTGCGCAACCGGCGGGGCGAGGACCTCCTCGCCGTGGTCTCGGTCGACGGGCTGAACGTGATGACCGGCGAGACCGCGAGCCCGCGCCAGTCCGGCTACGTGATGTCGCCCTGGAGCCGCGTGGACGTGCGCGGCTGGCGAAAGAGCCTGGACGAAGTCGCCGCGTTCTATTTCACGTCGCTCGGCGACTCGTACGCCGCGCGCACCGACCGCCCGGCCAACGTGGGCGTGATCGGCGTGGCGCTCTTCCAGCGCAAGCGCGAGCCGGTCGCGGCCGCGCCCGAGATGACGCAGCCCATGCCGTACGAGAAGGACATGGACTCGCGGGCGAGGAATTCCACGGGCGAGCCGGCCTCGCCTCGTGCCGAGGCACCGGCGAAGGCGCAAGCGGCGCCGCTCGCCACGGGACACGGCCGGCGCGAGGAATCGCGCGTGCGCTGGGTGGATTTCGAGCGGGCCGGCGACGAGCCCGCCGAGACCGTCGCGATCTACTACGACAGCTACCGCAACCTCGTCGCGCAGGGCGTGCTCCAGGTGCCGCCGTCGCCGCGCGACCCCAACCCGTTCCCGACGGTCTTCGCGCCGGACCCCTGGCGCTAAGCCCGATAAGATGGAGGGCCATGGAGCCCTCCGACGAAGAGCTCATGCTGGCCTACGCCGGCGGCGACGCGGGAGCGTTCGAGACGCTCTACGCGAGGCACAAGGGGCCCGTGTTCCGTTACGTGCTGCGCTCGGTGAAGGCACGGGGCGAGGCCGATGAGCTCTTCCAGGACGTGTGGATGCGGGCGATCGAGGCGCGCGGGCGCTACCGGCCCGAGGCGAAGTTCACGACCTGGCTCTACACGATCGCGCACCACCGGCTGATCGACCACTGGCGCGCACGCGGCCTCGCGCTCGTTTCCCTCGACGACGAGGAGTCGAGCGTCGAGGAGCCCCGCGCGGGGCCGGCGAGCGAGCCCGCGCGGATGCACGAGGCACGCGAGACGGCGCGGCGCCTCGAGGCGGCGATCGCTGCGCTGCCCCTCGCGCAGCGCGAGGCGTTCCTGCTGCACCATGAGGGCGAGCTCACCGTGGCCGGGATCGCCGCCGCGACGGGCGCCAACGAGGAGGCGGCCAAGAGCCGCCTGCGATATGCGATGAAGAAGCTGCAAGAGGCGCTGGACGACGATGGGACCTGAAGAGCGAGTCTCGGAGAGCTACCGCGGCCTGGCGCGCGAAACGCCGGGCGCGAGCCTCGATGCGGCGATCCTCGCCGCGTCGCGCCGCGCGCTCCGCCCCTCGGCCGCGAGGCGCTGGGGCGCGCCGGTCTCGATCGCGGCGGTGCTGGTGCTCGCCTTCGGCCTCACGCTCGAGATGCGCCACGAGGAGCCGGGGATCGAGAGCTCGCCGCCCGCCCGTCCGCTACCCGCGACTCCTGCAAGCCCGCCCCCGGAACCGGCCGCGCGCGAGCCGGAGCCCGTGAAAGCCGCACCCGCGCTGGCTCCCCGTTCGCAGGCCGTGGCCCGCCCCGCCAAGCCGGTCCCCGCTCGGCCGGCGAAGGAATCGAAACCCGTGGCCGTGGTCAAGGACAAGAAGGAAGCGGTGCCTCCCGCCGAGCGAGATGCCCCCGCGGCATTTCCCGCGGCGCCCGCCGCGCCGCCCGCGCCGGCGCCGCAAGGGCAATCGGCGGACCGCTTTGCACCCGCACCCTTGCGCACCGAGCCATCGACGGCGAAGCGCCCCGCCGCGGCCGAGGAGCTCAATGTCGCGCCGGCCCAGGCGCCGCGCGCCAAGGCGTCCGCGGACACCCTGCAGCGCGCGCAGGGCGCGGCCGTGACCTCACCCGAGATGCGCGACCTGGAGCGGATCGCGCAGTTGCGTTCCGCAGGGCGCGATGCCGAGGCCGACAGGGCCCTCGAGGATTTCCGGCGCGACCATCCCGATTACCGCATCCCCGAAGCGATGTGGGAACGGGTGAAGCCGCGCTGATGGGCTCCGAGGTCCGACGCGCCGCGGGCGCGCTGGTGGCACGGCGCGAGGAGCGCTTCACGACGAAGCGGGCGCAGCCCGATGCGAGCGAGCGGCTCGAGCGCGCCCTCGAGCCGATGCGCTTCTCGCGCGTGACGATCGAGCGGGAGTGGCGCGAGGGCCAGGGCGGCCCCGAGCTCGTCGTCCGGCTGGCGCCCGTGCCGTCCCTCGAGAAATGGCTGCGCGCGGCGTCGCTGGCGCTCATCGCGCTCATCGCGGCGGCGGCGTGGGCCATCTCCTCGGAATCGATCTCGCGGTCCGTCGGCTTCCTGGTGCCCCTCGCGGCAGGCCTCGCGATCTTCGCCCTGCCCCTCGTCGGCGCCGCGCTCGGTTCCCAGCGCGAAGGCGAGGAGGCCCGCCTCAGGAAGACGATCCGCTCGGCCCTCGCGGACGAATGAGGCGCCGGTCGATCTCGGTGATGGAGCCCGAGCGCCCCTCGACGTACACGCGCAGCTCCTCGTTCTCGCGCCACGCGTTGGCGGGGATCGCGATCTCGTAGCCCGCCGTCATCGCCTGCGGGTAACCGGGATAGGTGCGCGCGAGGTCGGTGCGCTCGATGCCCAGGGTGCCCTCGGTCACGGGGCCGCCGCCCACGCTCGCGTACACGCGATGCACGCCCCACGGGTCGAGCGCCCAGCCCGTCACGTCGAGCATTCCCGCGCGCACCTCGAGCTTGTCGGTGCCCCCGATGGCGAGCGGCTGCGCGCGCGTCCAGAGAAGCCAGCCCGCGGCGAGGAGCGCCACGCCGAAGACCACGGCCACCGCGATGCGCGCGCGAAGCTGGTCGCTCGTGAGCTGCCACGTCGCCAGCGGGATCAGCATGACCGCTGCCAGGGTCGCGAGCGCCCCCAGCCAGTTGTGGAGCTCGGCGCCCGCCATGCCCTCGCCGAACGCGGTGCTCGCGAGCGTATAGCCGCCGATCGCGACGAGCAGGAGGAAGACCGCGGGCAGCGCCGACATCCGCGGCTCGCGGCGCACGGTCCACACGAGCCACGCGAAGCCCGCGGGAAACGCCACCAGCAGCGCCATGACGGCGGTCGCGAAGATGAGCGAGGGCACGTAGGAGAGGAGCGCCACGAACGACATCGCGCGCGGCGGCAGGTCCGCGACGGATACGACAGGGCCCTGCGAGGAGATGGCGAGGTACCCGGGAACGATCGCCTGCGCCGCGGGCAGCACGCGCGAGGCCGCGCGCAGCAGCGTGAGCGGCTCGGTGAGCACGAGGCTCGTGAAGGCGAAGGGCGAAAGGCGCGTGACTTCCGGGCACATGGACTCGAGGCTCTCGCCGCGCCGCGACGCCCAGCTGGCACCCGACATGTGCTCGCATCGCGACGGGAGGCCAAGATGCTCGAGGGTCTCCAGCGCGTTGGGCGAGGACGCGACGATGAGGCCCAGGTAAGCGTTGGTGCGCTCCACAGAGCCCACCGCCGCGGGGCGCATCGCCGACATCGGCCATTGCGCGAGCGCGATCGCCACGCCCACGACGACGATCGCGATGGCGCGGCGCCGCGAGCGCCACGCGAGCGCGGGGAAGACCACCAGCGCCGCGAGAAGGGGCAAATACCCGAACTGGCCCCGCGACAGCCCCAGCACCGCGAGGCCCGCGCCCAGGATCCACCAGAATGCCCGCACGTCGTCGCCGCGAAGCAGGATCACCCCGAGCGACGCGACCGCGGCGTACGCGCCGAGGAGCGCGGCGGGCTCCGGGTTGAGCGTGTTGAACCAGAGCGTGGCGACCGGATCGGCGATGAGCAGCATGACGAGGAGCCCGTGCACGACGCTCGCCACCGGGTTGGCACGAAGCGCGATCGCCACCGCGGCCGCGAGCGCTGCGAAAAGGACCAGGTCGACGACCCCGAAGACCTGCAGCGGCATGGCCGCGTCGCTGCCGCCCGCCGCCCGCGCGAGCGCCACCGGCGCATCGAGCAGC
>DATBEA010000518.1:0-3659 GCA_036276215.1 Usitatibacter sp. | reverse complement strand
CATCGCGGTCGCGCGCCATGAAAACCCGGCGCCGAGCGCATGGATCGCATGGGGAAGCGCGGTGCCCAGCGTGAGCATGCCCACCAGCCAGGCGAGCGCCTCCGCGGCGCGCGCCGGATCCCAGCTCACGACGAGCTTCATGCCGAGCGGATAGATGCCCGCGAGCGCCACGCCCGTCACGAAGCGAAGTGCCACCGCCTCGCCAAGCCCATTCGCGACGAATGCGAAGGCGGCATTGGCTGCCGCGCCCAGGAGCGCGCTCGCGGCGAACACGCGGCTTGCGGCGAAGCGATCGGCGAGGCCCGTGGCCGCGAGCAGCGTCGTCCCGCAGATGAAGCCCAGCTGCACGGCGATGGTGAGCGTGCCCAGGTCCGCGGGCGAAAGGCTCCACGCGCGCGCGAGGTCGTCGAAGGCCGCGTTGGCGCTGAACCAAAGGGAGGTGCCGAGGAGCTGCGCCACCACGACGATGGCCAGTGCGGGTTTTCGCATCGGAATGTCCGGGAATCCGGACGCTAATCCGGAGTTCGCTACGCTACCTCGTTTTCCAGAGGGAAAGGGCTCTTTCCGGCCGCGAATGAGCGTCCGGAACTCTTGACACCCGGCATCCCGGCGCGGAGCCTTCCGGAAGCCGCACATTACAACAGCGTCACCCCCCGCCAGGAGAGGCATCCATGTCCCGACATCCGCGCGCATTGCTCGCAGCGCTGCCGTTCGCCATTGCGGCGTGCAGCCACGATCCCAACTTCGGCGACGAGAACGTCCGGCCCGACTACATCAAGGGCGCGATCGTCTCGGCGACCTACGACGGCACCAGCAACGACCTGCTCACCGCCGGCCTCGGCAAGAGCGGGCTCGCGGGCGCCGCCCCCGCCGTGGCCACCCCGGCCGCGCCCACGGTTGCCGAGCTTCGAACGCTCGCGATCTACAACAACTACCGCGCGCTGGTGGACATGACCGCGGCCGGTGGATATGGCGTGCTCTACGGCCCCAACATCGACGTGAACGGAAACAGCTCCCTGGGCGAAGGCAAGGTCGCCGGCGAGGAGCACATCGCCTACGCCGACGACGGCACGGGCGCGCAGAACGTGACGATGATGGTGCAGATCCCGGCATCGTTCTCGCCCGAGAGCCCCTGCATCGTGAGCGCGGTTTCGAGCGGCTCGCGCGGCGTCTACGGCGCGATCGCGACCGCGGGCGAATGGGGACTCAAGCACGGCTGCGCCGTGGCCTACAGCGACAAGGGCACGGGCAATGGCGGCCACGACCTCGCGGCCAACACGGTGGACAATATGCAGGGCACGCGAATGTCGGCCGCCGCGGCCGGCAAGGACTCGGAGTTCACGGCGAACCTCTCGTCCACCGACCTCGCCGCGTTCAACGCCGCCTTCCCCAACCGCTGGGCCTACAAGCAGGCGCATTCGCAGCAGAACCCCGAGGCCACGTGGGGACGCGACAACCTGCGCGCGATCGAATTCGCCTTCTACATGCTGAACCAGAAATACGGAGAGACCCACGGCGGGACGATCTACAAGAGCGACAAGCTGGCCCTCGACAAGACCATCGTGATCGCCTCCAGCGTGTCGAACGGCGCAGGCGCCGCGCTTGCCGCGGCCGAGCAGGACACGCAGGGCCTGATCGACGGCGTCGCGGTGGGCGAGCCCCAGGTGCAGGTGAACCTCCCGGCGAGCGTCGTCGTGAAGCGAGGCGGCAACGCCGTGACGGGCGGCGGCAAGTCGCTCTACGAATATTTCGCCATCGCCAACCTCTACGAGCCGTGCGCGGCGCTGGCCGATGCTTCGGCCACCGCGGTGGGCCTCACGCCCATCCTGCTGGTGAACAAGGCGGCGGCCGCGAACCGCTGCGCCGCGCTCGCGGCCAACGGGCTCGTCACGGGCGCCACCCCGCAGGAACAGGCGAACGCCGCGCTCGCGAAGATGCTGGGCTCGGGCTGGGAAGCGGAATCGATCGCCTTCATGCCCACGCACTACCTCTTCGCGGTGCTTCCGGTGGAGGTGACCTATGCGAACGCGTATGCGAAGGCGAGCGTGAAGGACAACCTCTGCGGCTACAGCTTCGGCGGCACGCCCGCGGGCGGTGTCCCGGCGGCGATCCCGGCCGCGGCCGCGGCGCAGCTCTTCGGCACCGGCAACGGCGTTCCTCCCACGGGCGGCATCAACATCCTCAACAACAATTCCGTGGGCGGCGTGGCCGTGGACGCGGCTTCGGTCTCACCCTCGACGGGGAAGGCCGACTACAACTACGACGGCGCGAAGTGCCTCTACGACCTCTTCACCGCGCAAAACGCGACGGGGACGGCATTGCGCGCGGGGATCGACGCCTCGAAGCGAAGCGCCAACCTGCGCGGCAAGCCCGTGATCCTGGTGCAGGGCCGCTCCGACACGCTGGTGCCGGTGAACCATGCCTCGCGCGCCTACTACGCGCTCAACAAGAGCGTGGAATCGGGGAGCAAGCTCGTGTACTACGAGGTCACCAACGCGCAGCACTTCGATTCGTTCGTCGGCACCGCGGCCTTCGCGGGATACGACACGCGCCTCATCCCGCTGCACCGTTACTTCCTGCAGGCGATGGACATCATGTACGCGAACCTGAAGAACGGCGCGGCGATCCCGGCCTCGCAGGTGGTGCGCACCACGCCGCGCGGCGGCACGCCGGGCGCGGCGCCCGCGATCACGCCGTCCAATGTTCCGCCGATCGCGGCCACGCCGGCCGCGGCCGATGCGATAACGTTCAGCGGAAGTACGTTGAGCATTCCCGACTAGCAGGAGGCGCGAGGCTGGAAAAAGGGCGCCTCGCGCCCTTTCTCGCTACCCGCTCGCCGCGCCCCTCTTCTACTTCTCCTCCGACGCCGCCTTCTGGTCGTCGTTGATCTTCTTCATCAACGCGTTGTAGTCGACGATCGTGGTGTTGGCCGCATCTTCCTCGGCTTTCATCGCCGTCTTGCGGTCGGCGAGGTAGGCGTTGATGCATTCCTGGTAGGTCTTCAGGTCGTGCTCGAAGGCCTTGCGGCGATTGTCCGACTGCATCGCGAGCCTGCCGGGGTACTCGGGCTTGGGCTCGCACTTGGGCTTGGGCACCTCGGCCCGCGCGAAGGGCGCGCTCACGGCGAACGCGAGGGCTGCTGCAATGGCGATTGGCTTCATGGGCATCGTCCTTTAAACGAGGTCTCGTGCGGGCCGCAGTTTACCTTAGTCGGGAACGGCCACGGTGTAGTTCAACGCAAGGCGGCCCCCGTCGGCATACAGGGTCTGGCCGGTCATGTAGGAGGCGTCGTCGCTCGCGAGGAACACCGCCACCCGGGCGATCTCGGCGGGCTCGCCAAGGCGGCCCATGGGCGTGCGCGACAGGATCTTGCGCTCCGCCTCGCGGTTGCCGAGCACGGCGGTCCTGGCGAGCTCCGTGAGGATCGTCCCGGGCCCGATGGCGTTGACGCGAATGCCGTGGGAAGCGAGCGCGAGCGACATCACCTTGGTGAGCTGGTTGATGCCGCCCTTGGAGACGACGTACGGCACCTGGTTGGGGATGGCGAGCACGCCGTTCACGCTCGACATGTTCA
The DNA here is from genome assembly GCA_036276215.1 of Usitatibacter sp. Lineage (GTDB taxonomy): Bacteria > Pseudomonadota > Gammaproteobacteria > Burkholderiales > Usitatibacteraceae > Usitatibacter. Next base: position 85 of record DATBEA010000518.1, on the reverse strand, counting down.
CGATGGTCCCGCCCCCGCCCTGCTTCACCATCTGGCGCGCCGCCGCCTGGCCCGCGAGGAACATGCCCTTCAGGTTCACCGCGAT